>JBOIFB010000032.1:0-16448 GCA_050741415.1 Burkholderiales bacterium
TACCCGCACCATCCAGAACGTCACCGTAACCGACGCGACCGGCGCGCTGACCAACCTGTTCGGTGCGGGCTATCCGTTGGGCGTGACGGGCAGCACGACTGCGCTGGTCGCCTCGAACGTCGCGCTCGCGATCAACAATGGCACCGGAAGCAACGGCGGCTACACCGCCAGCGCCTCGGGCAGCGTAGTAACGGTCTACGCGGGAGGCCCCCCGCCAACCCCCACGACGTGCAACACGCCGGCCGACTGTACCCAGCCCAACGGCTACGTGGTCGCGGTCGTCTCGACGCCGGGAACACCGGTAACTCCCGCGAGCGGGACCCTTACCATCACCAGCATCAGCAAGAGCAGCGCCTACTTCAGCCACGTCTATGTCAACGGCAACGAGATCCTCGGCTCGACGGTGAGCCCCGGCACCACCAACAACACCACGATGGCCACCGCGATCAAGAACCAAATCAACGCTTACACCGCCACCAGCGGCTATAGCGCCAGCTCCAGCGGCGGCACGGTGACGATTTACGCACCCGCCGGTACGGGCTCGGAGCAAAACGGGTATTCGATCAGCGAGAGCGACTCCAGGGTCTCGGTCAGCATCTCCAATATGGCTGGCGGGAGCACGCCGGGGGTCATCAATACCTCGGCGACGAACTTCACCGGTGGCCAGAACGCAGCCAGCGCCGGCCGCAGCGAGGTCGGCACGTTCACCCGCACCAGCATCGTGCCGTTGCAGAACTACCCGCTCTATCCCGGTCGCAGCGACTGCGGCAAGGTGACGGCCGGGGTGTGCAGCTACAGCGAAGAGATGACCAACTTCGCCAACTGGTATGCGTATTACCGCAGCCGCAACAACATGACCAAGACCGCGATCGGCCGTGCCTTCGTCGGCATCACCAGCGCGTTCCGGGTCGGCATGATCACCCTCAACCCCGGCAGCACGGTCAGTTCCAGCAAGTTCCTGGCGGCGGATGACTTCAACTCCGGCGCGGGCAACCAGAGGGACAATTGGTACACGCACATCTACAGCGTCGACAACGGCGGCGGCACCCCGACGCGAGAGGCGCTGTCGCGGGTCGGGCAGTACTTTGGCGGCCTGGGCTCGACCTCCTCGCCCCAACTCGCGAAGGGCATGGGCGCCAGCCCGATCGAGTACGCCTGCCAGGCGAACTACACCGTGCTGGTGACCGACGGCTACTGGAACGGCAACGCCGGCCAGACCCTCAGCGGCGGCTCGATCGGCAACCAGGACAATACCGACAGCGGCTACCATACCCGCGCAATCGGGGCCTACGACGGCGGCGTGTCGGGCGCGAGCAATACGCTCGCGGACACGGCCATGTACTACTACCAGACCGACCTGCGCACCGACCTCGCGGACGAAGTGCCGACCACGGCGAACGACCCGAACCCGGCGCAGCACATGAGCCTGTTCGCGGTCGGCCTCGGGCTCGCCGGCCAGCTCACTTACGACTCGAATTACCTGAACGAGAACGCCACCACCGGCGGCGACTTCTGGAACATCAAGCAGGGCAGCCTGAACTGGCCGCTGCCGGTGTCCAACGGCGAAACTGCGCTCGACGACCTGTGGCACGCCGCGGTCGACGGCCACGGCCAGTACTTCACCGCGCGCAACCCTAATACGCTGTCCAACGCCCTCGCCACCGCACTCAACAGCGTCGCGGCCCGCATCGGCGCGGGCGCGGCGGCGGCGACTTCGAACCTGCAGCCGGTCGCGGGCGACAACTTCGCCTTCACCGCGCAGTACCAGACAGTGGACTGGGACGGCGACCTGAGCGCGCGCACCATCGACCTCAGCACCGGCAACGTCTCGTACGCCACGCTTTGGTCGGCTTCGGCGCTGCTCGATCAGCGCACGCCGTACGAGCGCAGCATCTACACCTTCGACCCGAGCGACACCGGCTCGACCGGCAACCTGTTGAAGAGCTTCTGCTGGCCCGGCGCCTTCGCGAGCGGGAACTATCCGGGCTGCGGCGACGGTGCGGGGCTGAGCGCCGCGCAGATGGCTTATTTCAATCCCCTGTCGCTCACCCAGGCCGCCGCGTGGGCGACCGACGGCAGCGGGCGCGTAGTTTCCGCGACGCCGCAGAACCTGGTGGACTACCTGCGCGGCGACACCTCCAATGAAACCACGGGCGGCACCGCCCTAAGCGACCTGTACCGCAACCGCTCGCACCTGCTGGGCGATATCGTGGACGCGCAGCCGGCCTATGTCAGAGCGTCGCCCTTCGGCTATGACAGCGGCTCCTATGCCGGCACCGATCCCAACTACGCGGCCTTCCAGGCGAACACCGCCGGCCGCGCAGGGGTCGTATTCGCGGCGTCCAATGACGGCATGCTGCACGCGTTCAACTCCCAGGGGCCGAGCGGCGAGCTCTACTATCAGACTGCGGGAATCGCGACCCAGACCGGCTCCGACGACAGCTTCACCGGCACGCTCGTCACTAGCGCGACCGTCGGCCAGGGCTCGGAGCGCTGGGCCTTCGTGCCGTCGATGATCCTGCCGAACCTGGAAAACCTGGCGAACGCGCCGTACTCGCACCAGTATTACACCGACGGCTCGCCGCAGATCGGCGACGTGTGCTTCGGCCACACGCTCACGACCCCCTGCGCGGCGGCCGCGAACTGGCACACGATCCTGGTCGCCGGGCTGAACGACGGCGGGCGCGGCTACTACGCGCTGGACGTGACCGATCCGAGCAATCCGAAAGGGCTGTGGGAGTTCAGCGCCGACAGCAGCACGCCCTGCCTGACCAATGCGCAGGCCAACAGCGGCAGCTTCTCCCAGGACTGCAACCTCGGCTACAGCTTCGGCAATCCCCTGATCGTCAAGCGCCCCTCGGACGGCAAATGGGTGGTGATGGTCACCTCGGGCTACAACAACGTCAGTCCGGGGAACGGCCAGGGTTACCTGTACATTCTGGACGCGCAGAGCGGGGCGATCCTGCAGCGCATCGGTACCGGCGTGGGCTGCGACGGCGTGAGCACGACTTCGCCGTGCGTGTCCGGCACGGCCGATCCGAGCGGCCTGAACCGGATCAACGCCTGGGTCGACAATTCGTTCTTCAACAATACCGCGCTGCGCGTGTACGGCGTCGACCTCAAGGGCAACGTCTGGCGCTTCCAGCTCGATTCGACGCAGTACGGCGTCAACACGGCGTTCAAGCTCGAGACCCTGAAGGATCCTTCCGGCGTCGTGCAGCCGCTGACCACCAAGCCCGAGCTCGCGGACGTGAATGGATTCGGGGTCGTGTATGTCGGCACGGGGAAAATGCTCGGGACGAGCGATTTGACCACCACCCAGGTCGAGTCGATCTACGCCCTGCGCGACGATCTCACGTCGACGCCGCTGCCGGACGTGCGCACTTCCGGCGCGTTCGTGCAGCAGACGCTGAGCTCGATCAGCGGCGCGAACCCGCCGCAGCGCACCACCACCAACAACACCGTCAGCCTCACCACCAGCAAAGGCTGGTGGGTGGACCTGCCCGACTCCGGCGAGCGGGTGAACGTCGACCCGCAACTGCAACTCGGCACGCTCATCGTGGCGACGAACGTCCCCACCAGCGATGCCTGCGTGGCGGGCGGCTACGCGTGGGTCAACTATCTCAACTACGCAACAGGCGCCTATGTTCCGGGAGCGACCCTGAACGCTGCGAGCATCAAGATTTCGACCTCGCTGGTGGTGGGCATCAACGTCGTCCAGCTGCCCGGCGGATCGGTGAAGTCGATCGTCACCACCGCGGACAACCAGCAGCTTACCCAGTCGACGCCGGTCACGCCGAGCAACATCCAGGGCCGCCGCGTGTCCTGGCGCGAGCTCATCTCGCAGTGACCGGTCCAGCACGCGCCGGCAGGCGCTTGACGCGCCTGCCGGCAGCACTGCCCGCTTGCGTCTTGGCGCTCGCGTTCGCCGGAGCGGGATCCGAGGCGCGGACGGCTCAGGCCGCCGCCACTGCGGAGAGCGCCGCGCCGCAGTCATCGACTCATTACTATCGCAGCGCCGAGCTTGACGTGCGGCCCGGCATCAAGACGCACGTCGAGCCCGCATACCCCGAGGCGGCCGCGCGCCGCCACCTGTCGGGCAAGGTCGTGATCCGGCTGTACATCAACGAAACGGGGACCGTCGACCGGGTCGAAACGCTGCGCGCCGACCCGGCAGGCGTTTTCGATCGCTCCGCCGAGCAGGCGTTTCGCGCGGCGCGCTTTTCCCCCGGGATGAAGAACAAGCGTCCGGTCAAGACGCAGATGACGATCGAGGTCAGCTTCGATAGTCCGCCGCCGGCGCTTCCCGCCGGCTGGCGCTGAGCGCGCCCGCGCCTACTTCTTCGCCGTCAGCTCGAGCGGCAGCGTGAACACCACGCTCTCGCGGATGCCGTCGAGCTGGGAAACGCGCGCTGCGCCGAGCGCCTTCAGCCGCGCCAGGACGTCGTTCACCAGCACCTCGGGCGCCGACGCGCCCGCAGTGACGCCAATGCGGCGCTTGCCGGCGATCCATTCCGGCCGCAGATCCTCCGCACGGTCGATCATGTAGGCCTGGGTGCCGATATTGGACGCCACCTCGCGCAAGCGATTCGAGTTCGAGCTGTTGGGCGAACCCACCACGAGCACGACGTCGCAGCGCGGCGCCATCAGCTTCACCGCGTCCTGGCGGTTCTGCGTCGCGTAGCAGATATCGTTCTTTTTCGGCCCTTGTATCTTCGGAAACCGGGTCCGCAACGCAGCCACTACCTGCGCGGCATCGTCCACCGAGAGCGTGGTCTGCGTGACGTAGGCAACCCTGGCGGGATCCGCAATGCGCAGGCCGGCGACGTCGGCCGCCGTTTCCACCAGGTGGATGTGCGAGTCGGCCTGCCCCATAGTGCCCTCGGCTTCCGGATGGCCGCGGTGCCCGATCATCACGATCTCGAGCCCCTGCTTGAGCATCTTCGCGACTTCGACGTGCACCTTGGTCACCAGCGGGCAGGTCGCGTCGAATACCTTCAGGCCGCGCGCTTCGGCATCGGTGCGCACCGCCTTGGCGACGCCGTGTGCGCTGAAGATGACCGTGCTGCCGGCGGGCACCTCGTCCAGCGCGTCGACGAATACCGCGCCCTTGGCGCGCAGGCCGTCGACCACGAATCTGTTGTGAACGATTTCGTGCCGGACGTAGATCGGGGCGCCGAACAGTTGCAGCGCGCGCTCCACAATCTCGATCGCGCGCTCGACCCCGGCGCAGAAACCGCGCGGGTTCGCAAGCAGAACTTCCGTTTCCCTGGAATCGTCCTTCATCGGCCTATGTTGCCATCATCTGGCGATGGCGGGAACCTCCACCCCGAATCACCCCGGCTTCAGCGGCCGCGCTCACCGTCAGCTCCTCTGCGCAGAAGGCTTTCGACGATCAGCAAGCCGGCGCCGATCGTGATGGCCGAATCGGCGACATTGAACGCGGGCCAGTGCCAGCCGTAGAGGTGGAAATCCAGAAAATCGACCACCTGCCCGAAGCGCAGCCGGTCGATGAGGTTGCCGAAGGCACCGCCCAAGATCAGAGCAAGCCCGGCGCGTACCAGACGGTCGGCGGGCGAGCGCACCAGCAGCGCGGACACGATCACGATCGCAGCCGCGGCAACCGTGATGAACAGCGGGGTCTGCCAGCCCGGCGCGGCGGCCAGGAAGCTGAACGCTGCGCCCTTGTTGAACGCGAGCACGAGATTGAAGAAGCCGCTGAGCGCCAATCGCTCACCGGGCGCGAACGCCGACAGGACCGCCCACTTGCAGAGCTGGTCGAGCAGCACCACCGCGAGCGCCAGCGCGAACCAGGCCGAGCGTCTAGGCATGCCGGCGCGCCTCGCCCTCGCGGTAGAGGTTGGCGACGCAGCGGCCGCACAGTCCGGCGTGCGCAGCGTCGGCGCCGACGTCGTCGCGATAGTGCCAGCAGCGCTCGCACTTGGTCAGCGCGCTGGGCGCCACGTCGACGCGCGCCTCAGGCGCGCGATGCACCCGCGCGGCCGAAGTTAGCATGACGAATTTCAGGTCGTCGCCCAGGCTGGCAAGCAAATCGTAGTCCGCACCGTCGAGGTGGAAGTCGACCTCGGCCTGCAGGGAGGACCCCACCTTACCCTCGGTTCTCAGGTCTTCGATGCGCTTGCGCACCGGAGCGCGCAGCTCGCGCAGCCGGCCCCAGCGTGCCAACAGCTCCCCGGCCCCCTCGAGCGTGGGCAGCGTATGCCAGGTGTGGAAGAACACGCTGTCGTCGCCGCGGCCGGTGAACACTGCCCATAGCTCCTCGGCGGTGAAGCTCAGGATCGGCGCCAGCAGGCGCACCAGGCTGTGAGTGATGTGGAACAGCGCGCTCTGCGCCGAGCGGCGCGCGTGCGAATCCGCGCCGCAGGTGTAGAGCCGGTCCTTGAGAATGTCGAGGTAGAACGCGCCCAGATCCTCGGAACAGAACGTCTGCAGCTTCTGGACCACCAGATGAAACTGATAGCGGTCGTAGTCGGCCGCGACGTCATCCTGCAGCTTTCGCGTCAGGGCCAGGGCGTAGCGGTCGATCTCGACCATCTGCGCCACGGGCACTGCGTGACGGGCGTGGTCGAAATCCGAGGTGTTCGCGAGCAGGAAACGCAGCGTGTTGCGGATCCGGCGGTAGGCCTCGACCACTCGCTTCAGGATCTCGTTCGAGATCGCGAGCTCGCCGCTGTAGTCGGTGGCCGCGACCCACAGCCGCAGCACCTCGGCGCCGAGGGTGCCGGACACCTGCTGCGGCGAAACCGTATTGCCTTTGGACTTCGACATCTTGCGGCCTTCGCCATCAACCGCGAAGCCGTGAGTCAGCAGCGCCTTGTACGGCGGCACGCCATTCATCATGCACGACACGAGCAGCGACGAATGGAACCAGCCGCGGTGCTGGTCGGAGCCCTCGAGGTAGAGATCGGCGGGGAACGCGGTCTCGTCCTTGTGCGAGCCGCGCAGGACGGTGAAATGGGTCGAGCCCGAATCGAACCAGACGTCGAGCGTGTCCTTGACCTTCTGGTAGCGCTGCGCGTCGTCGCCCAGCAGCTCGCGCGCATCGAACCTCTGCCAGGACTCGATGCCGCCCTCCTCGACGCGCTTGGCCACCGCCTCGAGCAGCTCGAGCGTGTCGGGGTGCAGCTCGCCGGTTTCCTTGTGGGTGAAGAAGGGCATCGGCACGCCCCACTGTCGCTGGCGGGAGAGCGTCCAGTCCGGGCGGCTGGCGATCATTCCGTGCAGGCGCGCCTGGCCCCAGGCGGGAAAGAAGCGCGTGGCGTCTATTCCGCGCAGCGCGGTCGTGCGCAACGTCTCGGCAGGCTTGACGGCGCGGTAGCCGGGAGTCGCATCCATGCCGGCGAACCACTGCACGGTGGCGCGCAGGATCACTGGCGTCTTGTGCCGCCAGCAGTGCATGTAGCTGTGGACATAGGGCGCCTTCGCGAACAGCGCGCCGCGGCGCTCGATCTCGGCCACGATCTCCAGATTCGCGTCCCAGATCATCGCGCCGCCGAACAGCGGCAGCGACCTGACGAACCTGCCGTCGCCCTGCACCGGGGTCAGGATCTGCTCGTCCTTCATGCCGTAGCGCCGGCAGGATTCGAAGTCTTCGACACCGTAGGCCGGCGCCGAATGCACGATTCCGGTTCCGGTATCGAGCGTCACGTAGTCGCCGAGGTAAACCGGCGAATGCCGGTCGTAGAACGGATGACGGAAGCGTATGTTTTCGAGGTCCCGCCCGTGGCAGCTATGATCAAACTTGCTCGCTGGATCTCGGTGGCGCAATTTGTATCTTTCTAGGCATGCCTCTTTGAGATCGCTCGCCAGGATCAGCGCGCCGCGTTCTGTTTCGACCAAGGAGTAGAGAATTTCCGGATGCACGTTCAGCGCTTGGTTCGCGGGGATCGTCCATGGAGTCGTCGTCCATATGACCGCGTAGATAGGCCCGGCGGGAAGCTCATCGAGGGCGAACGCACGTTTCAGCTTGCCTCGATCCTCGTCGCTCAAGAGAAAACCGACATCGATCGCAATGTCCTTTCGGTCTTCGTACTCGACCTCGGCCTCGGCCAGCGCGGAGCCGCAGTCGAAGCACCAGTTGACCGGCTTGAGGCCGCGGTAGACGTAGCCCTTGCCGAGCAGCGTACCGAGCGCGCGGATCTCGTCCGCCTCGTTGCGGTAGGCCATGGTCAGATAGGGATTGTCCCAGTCGCCCAGCACGCCGAGGCGCTGGAAGTCGACTTTCTGGCGCTCGACTTGCTCGGCCGCATAGGTGCGGCACAGGCGCTGCGTTTCCTCGGCCGAAAGGTGCTTGCCGTGCATCTTCTCGATCTGGACCTCGATCGGCATGCCGTGGCAGTCCCAGCCCGGCACGTAGGGTGCGTCGAACCCCGCCAGCGTGCGCGACTTCACGATCACGTCTTTCAGGATCTTGTTCACGGCATGGCCGATATGGATGTCGCCGTTGGCGTACGGCGGCCCGTCGTGCAGCACGAAGCGCGGGCGGCCCTTGGCGATGCTGCGCAGGCGCTTGTAGACGCCGCGCTGCTGCCAGTCGCGCACCCAGCCGGGCTCGCGCTTGGCGAGGTCGCCGCGCATCGGAAACGGGGTGTCGGGCAGATTGAGCGTTTTCTTATAGTCAGCCATGCTTGGCAAAAAACTCCTTTGCTTGTGCCACGTCGCGCGCGATTGCCGCGCGCAGCGTATCCAGATCCGGGTACTTTGCCTCGTCGCGCAGCCTTTCGATGAACCGCACGCGCAGGTGCCGGCCATACAGCTCGTCGGCGAAATCGAACAAATGCACTTCGAGCAGCGGGTCGGCTACCTCGTTCACCGTCGGCCGCCTTCCCACGCTGGCGACGCCGGGCAACCAGCGCGCGCCGTCGCGCGCGTCGGCGCCGCAGGCTTCGATCACGTAGATTCCTCCCAGCGGTGCGCGCCTGGGCAGCATCAGGTTGGCGGTCGCGAAGCCGAGCTTGCGCCCGAGTTTCGCCCCGTGCGCGACGCGCCCGGAGAGCATGTAGGGGCGGCCGAGAAGCCGCTCGGCACGACGAAAATCCGCCGCCAGCAGCGCTTCGCGCACCGCCGAGCTCGAAATGCGCTCGCCGCCGAGCTTCACTTCAGGCATGGCCTCGAGCGCGAAGCCGTGCTTGCGCGCCGCGCGCTCGAGCGTCGCGAAATCGCCCGCCCGGCGCGCTCCGTAGCGAAAATCGCGCCCCACCAGGAGCCATGCGACCTGCAGGTCGCGCACCAGAACCTGCTCGACGAATCGCTCCGGTGCGAGCGACGCGAAGCGCGCATCGAAGCGGGCGACGTGCACGTGCTCGATTCCGGTGGCCGCGATCAGCTCGAGCTTCTCGCGCAGCCGGCTCAGGCGCGCCGGCGCGGCGTCGGGAGCGAACAACTCGCGCGGGTGCGGCTCGAAGGTCAGCGCGCAGGACTCCATGCCGTGGGCGCGCGCTTGCACAACCACGCGCTCGAGCATCGCCTGGTGGCCAAGGTGCACGCCGTCGAAATTGCCGATGGTGAGCGCGTGCGCGCCTCGGACGGGCAATACGGAGCCGTGCGTGACGACCATCTGGCGCGCTTAAAATGATGAATTGTAGCGGCTTTCCCGCAGTGCAGCGAGCGAGCCCACGCACTCAGCCGAGCGCGACGCGCCCGCGTGCCAGCAGCGCGAACGCAATCAGCCCGAGCGCTGACCGGGGTGATCTCCTGCATCGCCCGGGAGCTTGCAGCACGGCCACGGGCTTGCCCCTCCTTACGGGACGCCGGGCAGCCCCCGTAGATATCAATTTTGCCAGTCCGACCTCAATCAGTGACAATCCCGACCTAGGAATTCGCCGCCGGCCCCGCCCGCCGGCGAATTCCCGCCCGGAGAGGCCAAGAGGGGGCCTGCTCCCGCTTCTAGTTCCGTCGAGGAATTGCAATGATGAAATCGTTGCTCAGGCTGTCGCGCGCGATCGACTGGCTCAATGAGCAGGTCGGGCACCTGGTCTACTGGCTGGTGCTGGCCGCGGTGCTGATCAGCTCGGCGAACGCGACCTCCCGTTATTTGCTGAACAAGACCTCCAACGGCTGGCTCGAGATGCAGTGGTACCTGTTCGCCGCCATCTTCCTGCTGTGCTCCGGCTACACGTTTCTGCATAACGAGCACATCCGCATCGACGTCGTGTCGCAGCGATTCTCGCGCCGCACGCGGATCTGGATCGACATCTTCGGCACCCTCTTCTTCATGCTGCCGATGACCACATTCATCATGATCCTCGGCTGGTCGATGTTCAAGGAATCCTACATGGTGCACGAGGTTTCGGCCGATCCCGGCGGACTGGTGCGCTGGCCGGTGAAGCTGCTGGTGCCGGCCGGTTTCTTCCTGCTCACGCTGCAGGGCTTGTCGGAGCTTGTTAAGCGAATCGCGTTTCTGATGGGCCTGATTCCCGATCCGCTGGAGAAGCACGTCGAGGCGGCGCTCGAGATGGTCAAAGACGAAATCGGGCAAGGCACCGAGTGATCGAATACATCACCGGCCATGTCGGGCCGCTGATGTTCGCGGCGCTCGCCGTGTTCCTGCTGATCGGCTATCCGGTCACCTTCTCGCTCGGCGCCATCGGCCTGTCGTTCGGCTACCTCGGCATCCAGCTCGGTCTGCTGACCCCCGCGCTGTTCCAGGCGCTGCCCGAGCGCATCTTCGGCATCATGCACAACGAAACGCTGCTTGCGGTGCCGTTCTTCACCTTCATGGGCCTGATCCTGGAGCGCAGCGGCATGGCCGAGGACTTGCTCGACACCATCGGCCAGCTGTTCGGGCCGATCCGCGGCGGCCTGGCCTACGCGGTCTTGTTCGTCGGCGCACTGCTCGCCGCGACGACCGGCGTGGTGGCCGCCTCGGTCATTTCGATGGGCCTCATCTCGCTGCCGATCATGCTGCGCCACGGCTACGACCGGCGGCTCTCGACCGGCATCATTGCCGCCTCGGGCACGCTGGCGCAGATCATCCCGCCGTCCCTGGTGCTGATCGTCCTCGCGGACCAGCTGGGGCGCTCGGTGGGAGACATGTACGCGGGCGCCATTTTCCCCGGCTTGATGCTGACCGGCATGTACGCGCTATACATCGTCGGCGTCACGATAGTCGCTCCCAAGCGCGCCCCCGCGCTGCCGCCCGAAGCACGCACCCTGCGCGGCTGGAAACTGTTCGGCAAAGTGCTGTTCGTCCTGGTGCCGCCGCTGGCGCTCATTTTCCTGGTGCTCGGCACGATCTTCCTCGGCGTCGCCACGCCGACCGAAGGCGGCGCCATGGGCGCCACCGGTGCCCTGGTGCTGGCGCTCATGAACCGGCGCCTGACCTGGAACCTGCTCAGGCAGGCGATGAACTCCACCGCGAAGCTGTCCTCGTTCGTGATCTTCATTCTGATCGGCTCGACCGTCTTCACGCTCACTTTCCGCGGCGTCAACGGCGATCTGTGGATCGAGAACATGCTGACCAGCCTGCCCGGTGGCCACCTCGGCTTCCTGATCTTCGTCAACATCTTCACCTTCGTGCTGGCGTTCTTCCTCGATTTCTTCGAGCTCGCGTTCATCATCGTGCCGTTGCTTGGGCCGGTGGCGGAGAAGCTCGGCATCGACCTGATCTGGTTCGGCGTCCTGCTCGGCATCAACATGCAGACCTCGTTCATGCATCCGCCCTTCGGCTACGCGCTGTTCTACCTGCGCAGCGTATCGCCGGCGAAGGAGTACGTGGACAAGATCACGGGCAAGCTGACGGCGCCGATCACCACCGGACAGATCTACTGGGGCGCGGTGCCCTTCGTGGTAATTCAGATCATCGGGGTCGCCATCGTGCTCGCGTTTCCCCAGCTGGTGACCGGAAATCTGCACGACGTGATACTGGACACGTCGAAAATCCACATTTCAGTGCCCCTGCCGAGTTACGACCAGGTACAGCCGGGTGCCAACGTGCCGGGCGCCGGCGACCAGGACGGCAGCGCCCCGCCGGAGACGCCGGCTTATCCGGGCCAGGACGAACCCGAGCCGCCGTCCAAGTAGGGAGCGCAAAAACCCCCGCCAAGGCGGGGTTTTGCTTTCTCAGGACTGCCGACAGCTCAAATCTTGGCTTTGATCTTCGAATGCCAGAGATAGTTCTCGAAGGTGTTGTCGTTGAACCGGTGCCACTCGATTTCCTCGTTGCGGTAAGCGAGCCACTGCGGATAAATGCGTGCCCAGTGCTTGCTCGTTCCCATGTACTCCTTGTAGAGCTCGTACGCGCCTTTCTCGGAGGCCTCCATGACCGACTTCGGGAAGTAGCGCAGCTGCGTGCCGCCGGCGATCAGGCGCCGCAGCGCAGGCGGGTTCAACTGGTCGTACTTCGCCATCATCCACTCGTTGGCTGCCTCGCAGGCCGTCGAGAGTATGGCCTGATAGTGCTTCGGCAGCCCGTCCCACTTGGCCATGTTGACCAGCGTCACCAGGCGCGGCCCGCCTTCCCACCAGCCCGGGGCGTAGTAGTACTTCGCCACTTTCTGGAAGCCGAGCTTCTCGTCGTCGTAGGGACCGACCCATTCGCAGGCGTCGATCGTGCCCTTTTCCAGCGACGGATAGATATCCGCACCTGCGACCTGCGTCGGCACCACGCCGATCTTCGCAATCACGCGCCCGCCAAGGCCGCCGATGCGCATCTTGAGGCCTTTCATGTCGGCCAGCGATTTGATTTCCTTGCGGTACCAACCGCCCATCTGCGTGCCGGTGTTGCCGGCGAGAATGGCTTTGACGCCGTATTCGGTGAACAGCGGCTCCATGACCTCCTTGCCGCCGCCGAAGTGCCACCACGCGTTCGCCTGCCGGAAATTCATGCCGAACGGCACGCAAGTGCCGAACGCGAACGCGACGTCCTTGCCGATGTAGTAATACGGCGCGGTGTGGCCGAGCTCGACGGTTCCGTTCTGCGTCGCATCCAGCACCTGCAGCCCCGGCACGATCTCGCCGCCGGCGAAGGTGCGGATGGTGAAGTTGCCGTCGGTCATCTCGCCAACCCACTTGGCGACCATGTCCGCACCGCCGAAAAGCGTGTCGAGGCTCTTGGGCCAGCTCGTGGCCATGCGCCAGCTGATCTTCGGGTTCGACTGCGCAATGGCCGGTGCGGCGACCGAGCCGGCGGCAAGGCCTACCGCGGCTTTTTTGAGAAACGAACGACGCTGCATAACTCTCCTCCTGGATGATTTGACGAAACGACCGGGTACTGCGCGAACGAGCCCACCGCGGGTGGCATGCGCCCGGTGCGGTGGTTGAATTGTAAGCGCAGATCCGGCCCGTGCCTATTCCGCCGTGCAGGACCGCCGCCAGCAGTTCTCAGTTGAGCCTGGAGCAGGTCGCGTTGAGCTCCATCACCGCGGCGCGGATTTCCTCGAAGTCCTCGGCCTCGGGTTCGCGCTCGAGGTACTCGGTGAGGTCCTTCAGGGCCGCCCTGAACGCTTCGAGCCGCTGATAGACCAGCCCGCGGTCGCGCAGATCGGCGTGCGCCTCGGGCGTCACGACCAGAATGCGGTTCAGGACTTCGAGCAGGCGTTGCGGCTTGTCGGATCCGCGGTAGATCCCCTTCAGGTTGCGCAGCACCCGCGCCAGGGTCTGGCGCTTGGTCGCGGGTTCAAGGAACTGGTCGAGCGGCAGCTCGGCGACCGGAACGGCGCCAGCGACCCCTTCGGGGATGACGCGCTTGAGCCGCTCGCGCAGCTCGGCCTCCGATTGGGGCGCGCCGCCGCCAAATGGGTCGAGCACCAGCATCCCGCCGCGCAGCCTCAAGCGCACCAGAAAATGCCCCGGAAATGAAATTCCGTCGAGCGGCAGGCCGACGCGGCGCCCGATCTCCATGTACACAATGGCGAGCGTGATCGGAATCCCGGTCTTGCGCTCGATCACGTCGTTCAGATAGCTGTTGCGCGGATCGTAATACTCGTCGGTGTTGCCCCAGTAGCCGAGGTCCTCGAACAGGAACTGGTTCAGCGCCGTCACCCGCTCCTCGGCGCCGCAGGGTTGGGGCAGGCGGCCGCGCAAGCGCATCGCGAGGCGCTCGATCTCGCCCAGGTAGTGCTCGACATCGAGGTCGGGATAAGCGTCCTCGGCGATCAGCAGGCAGGCGCGCGCCAGGTCGATCTTCGAATCGTCGCCCGCGACAGTCGCGGCGAACGCTTTAAGCGCGCGGTTCAATCGGCATCCCGGCGCGAAAAATCGCGCACGCGAAATCCGAGTGCGAGCAGGCAAGCGCCGTACAGCACGGCACCGCCGAGCACCAGGCCGGCAAGCGCGGGTACCTTGCTGCGCCATCCTGCGCCAAGCCACCACTGCGCCTGGCCGGCGGCGAAGTGCAGCGCGGCAGCCATCAGCGCGGCCGCGAATAGAACCTTGGCGGCGAACGCCGCCCACCCCGGCTGCGGCCGGTAGATGCCGTGCAGGCGCAAATAGCGGTACAGCAAGCCGGCATTCAAGCAGGCGCCGAGCCCGATCGCGAGCGCGAGCCCGGCGTGCTTGAGCGGGCCGATGAAAGCGAGGTTCATCGCCTGCGTCGCCACCAGCGTCGTCACCCCGATCTTCACCGGCGTAACGATGTTTTGCCGCGCGTAGAAGCCGGGCGCGAGGATTTTCACCAGGATCATGCCCACTAGGCCGACGCTGTAAGCGACCAGCGCCTGCCGGGTCATCCAGGCGTCCTCGGCCGTGAAGCGCCCGTAGTGGAACAGGGTCGCGATCAAGGGCAGGGCGATAACTCCGAGCGCGACTGCGGCGGGCACCGCGAGCAACAGCGTCACCCGCAGTCCCCAGTCGAGCAGCCTCGCGTACTCGTCCCCGTCGGCCGCGGCGTGGTACTTCGACAGGCTCGGCAGCAGGATGGTGCCGAGCGCCACGCCCAGCATGCCGGCGGGAAACTCCATCAGACGGTCGGCGTAGTACAGCCACGACACGCTGCCGGCGGCGAGAAACGACGCGAAGATGGTATTGATCAGAAGCGAAATCTGGCTGATCGACACGCCGAACACCGCCGGCCCCATGAGCTTGAGGATCCTGCCGACTCCGGGGTGGCGCGGATTGAAGCGCCAGCGCGGGCGCATGCCGATCCGGCCGAGGGCCGGCAGCTGCAGCGCGAGCTGCAGCACGCCGCCGCCGAACACCGCCCAGGCGAGCACGAGTGCGGGCGGGTGGAAGCGATCGGCGAAGAATGCCGCCCCGACGATGAAGCTTACATTCAGCAGGACCGGCGTGAACGCAGGGATCGCGAACCGGTTCCAGGTATTGAGGATGCCGGCAGCGAGCGCGACCAGCGATATGAACAGAATATAGGGAAAGGTGATGCGCAGCATCGCAACCGTCAGAGCGAACTTGCCGGGATCGGCCGCAAATCCGGGCGCCGTCACGTATACGATCAGCGGCGCCGCCGCGACCCCGAGCGCGGCGGCGACCACCAGCGCGATGAACAGGATGCTCGCGACGCAGTCGACCAGGGCGCGGGTTTCCTCGGGCGACTGCCGGTTGCGGTACTCGCCCAGAATCGGCACGAAGGCCTGCGAAAAAGCACCTTCGGCGAAGAGCCGGCGCAGCAGGTTGGGGATGCGGAAGGCGACGAAGAAGGCATCGGTGGCGAGGCCCGCGCCGAATACCAGCGCGATGAAGAAGTCGCGCGCCAGCCCGAGCACCCGCGACAGCAGCGTCATGCTGCTGATGGTCGCCAGCGCGCGCAGCAGGTTCATCGCCGCGGGCGCCCGCGCGGGGCGCAATTTTCCTTGCGCGGCGGGGAGTTAGCCGCTACAATGCGCCCCTTTTTCAGCCCGGTCCCCCCCTCATGGCAAACATCGCTTCCGCGCGCAAGCGCGCCCGCCAGGCGGAAAAGCGCCGCACCCACAACATGAGCATGCGCACCACGGTGCGCAGCGCGATCAAGAACGTCAAGAAGGCGATCGCCGCGGGCGACAAGTCCGCCGCGGAGCGCGCGCTGCAGGCCTCGCAGAGTGTGATCGACCGCGTCGCGTCCAAGCGCGTGCTGCACCAGAAAGCCGCCGATCGCCACAAGAGCCGCCTCTCCCGCGCCATCAAGGCGCTGTCCTAAGTCAACTTGAACGGCAGCGCAGCCCCAAGGCTCTGCGGGGTAAGCGAACGCTGCGGCCGCTGCTCGAGACATTTTTGATAGCCGGAATATGGCGCAGCCGTCGCGGCGCTAGGTTGGCGCGATTATAGCAACGGCTATGGCGAAGCCCGTCAGCCGCATCCTGGTCATCAACGACGAAAGCCTCGTCCTGCGCGAGTTCGTAAAGGGGCTCAATGCGGCGGCACGCTCGCTCGACAATCCGCTCGGCATCAGCTTCGCCGGCGTCACCACGGCCAAGGAAGCGCTGGCCGCGATCGAGAGCGACGGCGACATCCAGGCGGTGCTGGTCGACGACACGCTGTACTCCCTGCCGGGCGGCGGC
>JBOIFB010000033.1:0-16243 GCA_050741415.1 Burkholderiales bacterium
GGCGCGCGGCGGGCTGGCGGATCTCGCCTGCGAGTGGTACCACGACGGCGTGCTGCACCTGGAGCGCGCGGCATGAACTCCGCCGCGCCGCCGCCCGAGCCGCACTACGAGCGCTTCGACACCGAGGCCGCGTTCCAGGCGGCGCTCGAGCGCCTGCTCGAGCAGGCCGGGCGCGAGCTGAGGATTTTCGACCCGGACCTGGCCGCGCTGCGCCTGAACGCGCCCGGGCGGGTCGCGCGCCTGGAGCGCTTCCTGCAGGCGAGCCGCACGCACCGCCTGTACGTGGTGGTGCACGATACCGGCCACCTCACGCGTCACTGCCCGCGCATCATGAGCCTGCTCGCGCGCTATTCGCACGCGATTCAGATCAACCAGACGCAGCAGGAGATCCGCGAGCTGCAGGACGCCTTCCTGGTGCTCGACGCGATGCACTACCTGCGCCGCCCGGCAGCGCGCTTTTTCCGCGGCGCGCTGGGGCTGAACGACGAGAACGAGGCGCTCGCGATGCGCGGGCGCTTCGGCGAGATCTGGTCGGCGTCCTACCCCGCGGTCGCGCCGACCACGCTCGGCCTCTAGCTCAGCGCGCGCGCAGCTCGCGCCAGGCGAAGCCCTCGTCCTGGGTCGCCAGGCCGACCCATTCCTGCGCGCAGCCGAGCGCGCGCGCGAGCGCCGCGCGCGCCAGCGCCGGGCGGTTGTTCTGCTGCGAGAGGTGCGCGCCGATCACGTGCTGCAGGCGCGAGCGGTCGAGCGCGCCGAGCAGGTCCGCCGCCTGGTCGTTGTCGAGATGGCCGAGCGGGCCGCCGATGCGCTGCTTGAGCCAGCGCGGATAGCCGCCCTCGAGCAGCATGGCGCGGTCGTGGTTGCACTCGAGCACCAGCGCGTCGCAGCCCGAGAGCATCTCGAGCACGTGCGGCGTCGGCGCACCGATGTCGGTCAGCACGCCCAGCGCGTAGGCGCCGTCCGAGAGCACGTACTGCACCGGCTCGCGCGCGTCGTGCGGCACGGTGAACGCACGCGCCTCGAGCGCGCCCACGGCGAAGGCGCCGCGCCCGTCGACCAACTCGGTGCGCACGCCGTCGACCGTCTTGCCGGCCTCGGCCGCCGCGCGCAGCGTGCCGCGCGTGAGATAGAGCGTGAGCGAGTGCGCCGCGGCGAACGCGAACGCGCCGCCGACGTGGTCTTCGTGCTCGTGGGTGAGCAGGATTGCGCTCAGCCCGGCGGGCTCGATCCCGAGCCGCGCGAGGCGGCGCGCGGTCTCGCGCGGCGACAGGCCGCAGTCGAGCAGCACGCGCGTGCCGCCCGCCTCCGCCACCAGGCAGTTGCCGCGGCTGCCGCTGGCGAGCGAGGCGAAGCGCACCTGCGGCCGCGCCGCTACTTGAGCTGCTGCCGCAGGAGCGAAATGATGCGGCGCGCGGTTTCCGAATTGACGCCGGCGCCGTTCTTGTCCTGCACCTCGACCACGCTGGTGTCCTTCGCGTCCTTGACCACCACGCGATACTGCTCGGCGACCACCTTGCTGGCGTCGCTGCGCCAGAAGGCGAGCGAAGCGAGAAAGCCCTTCTTCTGCTTGCCTTCGGGGGACTCGGGGTCGGCGTAGCGCACGTAGTACACGCCCTGGTCGCGGTTGCGGTCCTCGACCGTGAAGCCGACCCGGTCCAGCGCCAGCCCGACGCGCCGCCAGGCGCGGTCGAAGGGCTCGTACACGGTGAGCGTCTCGACCCCGCCGGCGCCCCGGCTGACCGCGGCCAGCGGCTTGGCCTCGGCGGCCGCGACCTGCTGTTGGGCGACCTGCTCCTTGGCGCCCAGGCGCAGCATCAGGCGGCGCAGGAACTCGGCTTCCAGCCCCGGGTCCGGCGGGCGCGGCTGCCAGGCGAGCGTGACGCGATCCTGGTCCTTGTAGACCTCCTCCAGGCCCTGGTGGCTGATGTAGATCTCGGTGCCCTTGCCGTCGGGCGTATGCTCGAGCCGGGTGCGGAAGCGGTCGCGCTGGCCGGTGGAGTACAGCGGGCTGATCATCCTTTCCAGGCTGAAGCCCCCCATGCTGCCCGGCAGCTTGGAGCGGTTCTCGGCCCAGCCGGTTTGCATGATGCCGAGCTGCGGCTGCTCGAGATCGAGCAGGAAGCCGTTCGACTGCCAGAAATCCTTCAGCAGCGGCCAGAGCTGCGTCGGAGTCTCGTGCGGAACCACCAGCCAGCGCTCGCTGCCGTCGCGCGCGATGTGCATGTCCGGATACTTGGGCAGCACCGTATTGCTGTCGGCTCCTGCCTGGTGCGCACGCTGCGACTCGTAGCTCGAGAGCGTGGCCTGGCCGCCGGCGGGCACCGCGTAGCGGTTGTCGCTGCCCGGTGCGGTGAGATCGGGCGGAATCTCGAGCGAGGGCAGCACGCCGGCGGACTGGTAGTCGACCGGCTTGCCCTCGAGCAGCGTACTCGCGGTGCTGCAGGCAGCGACCAGCGCGGCAGCCGCGAGCGCGGCCGCCGCGGAAAAGCGTGACCGCATCAGGCGCGCCCCTCGACCACCCGCAGGCCGGCGGGCGCGACCCCCGCTTCGTGCAGCGCTTCGCGCAGCGTTTCGTGCAGGCGCTCCGACAGCGGCGTCATCGGCAGCCGGATTCCCGCCTCCATCATGCCCATCTGCGCCAGCGCCCACTTGACCGGGATCGGGTTGGCCTCGAGGAACAGCCGCTGGTGCAGCGCGAGCAGCCGGAAGTTGAGCTCGCGCGCCTTCTTCACGTCGCCCACCAGCGCCGCGGCGCACATCTGGTGCATGGCCTTGGGCGCGACGTTCGCGGTGACCGAGATCACGCCGTGGCCGCCCAGCAGGATCAGCGCGAGCGCGGTCGAGTCCTCGCCGCTGTAGAGCGCGAAGTTGCGCGGCGCGCGCTTGAGCAGGTCGCACGCGCGCTCGATGTTCGCGGTCGCGTCCTTGATGCCGATGACGTTCGGCACCTGCGCCAGGCGCAGCACCGTGTCGTTGTGCAGGTCGGCCACCGTGCGCCCGGGCACGTTGTACAGAATCTGCGGCAAGTCCACGGTTTCAGCGATCTTGCGGAAATGCCGGTAGAGGCCTTCCTGGGTCGGCTTGTTGTAGTAGGGCACAACGGAAAGCGACGCGGTGGCCCCTGCGTGCTTGGCCGATTCGGTAAGCTCGATCGCTTCGGCGGTCGAGTTGCCGCCGGTGCCGGCGACGATCGGGATGCGGCCCTCGGCGTGCTCGACCGCGACCCGGATCAGCTCCTTGTGCTCGTCGAAATCGACCGTGGGCGACTCGCCGGTGGTGCCGACCACGACGATGCCGTCGCTGCCCTCGGCGACGTGCCAGTCGATCAGCTTCCTGAAGCTCGCGAGATCCAGGCTGCCGTCCTCGTGCATCGGGGTGACGATCGCCACCAGGCTTCCGGTGATCATGGGGTCCGCCTTCCGTTTGCGTTCGATAGCGCGAAAGTTTAACTGCTTCGGGGCTCGAGCGCGACTTCGCCGGTGCCGCCGCGCACTGCGCACAGGCGCTGAATCATCGCCGCTCTGGGACGTTCGGTGCGCCCCTGCTCGAACGCGGCGATCGTCAGCTCGCGGCCGAAAGCGGCCACCAGCTCGCCCGGCGCGAGCAGGAAGTCCGGGTTAGACGGCTTGCCGAAGCGCTCGTTCCCCGCCATGAAGGTCTCGTAGATCAGCACCCCGGCGGGAGCCAGCGCGGCGATCAAGTGTCTGAATAGCGGCCGGTAAAGGTAGTTCGCGACCACGATCCCGGCGAAGCGCCGCCGCGCGAACGGCCAGGGACTGCCGTGCTCGAGGTCGGCGCACACGGCGCTGACGCCGGCGACGCCGTCCAGCGCGGCGAGCGCTTCGCGGTCGCGGTCGAGCGCGCTCACCGGGTGGCCGCGCGCGGCGAACCAGCGCGCGTGGCGTCCCGGCCCGCAGGCGAGGTCGAGCAGCTCTCCTCCGGGCGCAACCAGGTGCGCCCAGCGCAACACCCACGGCGAGGGCGGCAGCGCAGCGTGGCTCATGCCGCGCCGGCGTTGGGCAGCTTGCTCACCTGCGGCAGGTCGCAGGCGAGGATCGCCTGGCGCAGCACCTCGATCGCGCGCGGGCGCGGAAAACTTCTGCGCCAGGCGAGCGCGACGCGCCGCTGCGGCACCGGCCTGGCGAACGGGCGGATGCGGATCAGCCCGCTCTTGCCGCCGGCGCCGATCGAGGTCGACGGCAGCACGGTGACGCCCACCCCGCTCGCCACCATCTGGCGGATGGTCTCGAGCGAGCCGCCTTCGAGCGCCTTGGCGAGGTGGCTGCGGTGCGGCAGCCGCGCCGCGGCGTGGCAGAAATCGAGCACCTGGTCGCGCAGGCAGTGGCCTTCGCCGAGCAGCAGCAGGCTCTCCTTGGTCAGCTCTTCGGCGGTGATGCTCTTTTTCTTCTCCCAGGGATGGCCCTGCGGCAGCGCGACCAGGAACGGCTCGTCGTACAGCGCGCGGGTCGCGATCCCCGACTCCTCGAACGGCAGCGCGATCACGATCGCGTCCACCTCGCCCTGCCTCAGCATCTCGCCCAGGCGGCGGGTGAAATTCTCCTGGATCAGGAGCTGCATCGAAGGGGCGCTGCGGCGCAGGATCGGCACCAGCTTGGGCAGCAGGTAGGGCCCGATGGTGTAGATCGCGCCCAGGCGCAGCGGCTCGGCGAGAGGGTCGTGTCCGGCGACCGCGAGCTCCTTGATGTGCGCCGCGCCTTCCAGCACGCGCTGCGCCTGCTCGACCACGCGCTCGCCGACCGGCGTCACCGACACCTCGCCCGGTCCGCGCTCGAACAGCGCCACGCCGAGCTCCTCCTCCAGCTTCTTGATCGCCACCGAGAGCGTCGGCTGCGACACGAAGCACGACTCGGCCGCGCGCCCGAAGTGCCGCTCGCGCGCCACCGCGACGATGTAGCGCAGCTCGGTGAGCGTCACTTCAGCCTCCCGAGGAAGCTGCCGATCGCCTGCTCCAGCGCGTCCTCGCGCCCGGTGTAGAAATGATCCGCCGCCGCAATCATGACCTGCGCCGAGGCGGGTTTTCCTTCGAGCGCCCGGGCCCGCTGCGCCCGCGCGCGCAGCACCGCCGGCAGATCGTTCTCGCCGTACACGTCGAGCACCGGCAGCTTCACGTTCGCGAGATCGCCGAACTCCCCGCCGCGCCCCAGGCAGACCCAGGCCGCGAACGGCGCGCCCGGCGTCGCGGCGAAGTAGGCTTCGCTCATCCACGAGCCCAGGCTGTGCGACAGCAGCACCGGATGCGCGTAGCCCTTGTCCGCCAGCCAGGCCGCGCCGGCGCCGATGCGCCCGATCGCCTCCGGAAACAGCTTCGGGTAATAATCCGCCACCTTCGCGTGCGCGGCCTCGACCGGCATCTGGATCGACAGCGTCGCGTAGCCCATGTCGGACAGCGCCACGCGCAGAATCCCGATCACCCCGTGATTCGGATTCACCCCGATCCCGTGCACCAGCAGTACCGCCGTCTTCGCCCCTTTCACCGCCGTGTACAGCCCGAGAAACTTCCGCCCCGAGGCCTCCTTCAACCAGACCGCGTCCCCCACCACCACGTCCGGCGCCACCTCGTCCGCCCAGCGCTTCTCGCGCGCATAGTCCTGCGCCTGCGCCCACGAGGAAGCCAGCACGAGAAACAGAATTCCGATTCGGAGAATTCGACTCATCTAGGCGTTAAACTCGCGGCTCGCGCCCCGGTAGCTCAGTGGATAGAGCGGCCCCCTCCTAAGGGGCAGGTCGTACGTTCGATTCGTATCCGGGGCGCCAAGTTTCAGAAGTCTACTTCTTCTTCCTCGCTGTGCGTGCCGCGCAGGCGCGCGCGGCGGTGCTGCCAGAACGCGAGCGCGATCGACAGCACCGACGCCGCGAGCAGCCCGCCCGAGATCGGGTGGGTGATGAACAGCCAGGGATTGGGGTCGTTCGCGATCGCGCGCACCAGGTTGACCTCGATCTGGTCGCCCAGGATCAGGCCGAGGATCAGCGGCGCGAGCGGGATGGCGAGCTTGACCAGCGCGTAGCCGACGAAGCCGAAGATCAGCAGCACGTACACGTCGTCCATGATGTTGTTGAGCGCGTAGGCGCCGATCACGCACAGCACCAGCACGACCGGGATCAGAATCGACTTCGGGATCGTGATGATGCGCACCCACGCGCGCGCGCCGGCCGCGATCACCAGCACCATGAGCGGCAGCGCCACGAAATAGGCGGCGTAGATGCCGTAGGCAATCCTCGGGTGCTGCGAGATAAAGAGCGGCCCGGGCTGGATGCCATGGATGGTCATCGCGCCGAGCATGACCGCGGTGACCGCGTCGCCCGGGATGCCGAAGGCCATGATGGTCACCAGCGAGCCGGCGACGTTGGCGTTGTTCGAAGATTCGGAGGCGATGATCCCCTCGGGAATTCCGGTGCCGAATTTCTCCGGGCGGCGCGAGAATTTCTTCGCCTGATCGTAGGCCATCACGTTGGCCGCGCTGCCGCCGATCGCGGGCAGCACCCCGATCAGAATTCCGACCAGGGTCGACCAAAGCAGCAGGAACGGACGGCTCAGGATCTCCCGCAGCACGCCGAGCTGCGACACCCAGAGCTTGGGCGTCGGCCTGGCGTTCTCGCCGCCGGCGCCGCCGCGCATCTTTTCGATGTCCGACATGAGCTGCGCAAAGGCAAAGATGCCGATCAGGACCGGCAGGAACGGAAACCCGCCGCGCAGGAACTCGCTGCCGAGCGTAAAGCGCGGCACACCCATGATCGGGTCGGCGCCTACCACGGTGATGACCAGGCCGATCGCTCCCGAGAGCAGCCCCTTGGTGATCGAGGTGCCGACCAGGCCGGCGACCATCGACAAAGCGAACACGAAGAGCGAAAAGTACTCCCAGGGGCCGAACTGGAGCGCAACCGAGGCGAGCGGCCCGGTGGCGGCGACGAGAAACAGCCCCCCCAGCAGGCCGCCCAGGAACGCCGACCACACGCCGATCCAGATTGCGCGCCCGGGCTCGCCCTTGCGCGTCATCGGAAAGCCGTCGAAGGTGGTTGCGACCGCCGAGGGCGTGCCGGGAATGCCGATCAGGCTCGCCGTGATCGAGCCCCCGGCCGAGCCGCCCACGTAGACCCCGGTCATCGCCGCCAGGCCCTGCAGCGGATCGAGCCCGAAGGTGAACGGCAGCACCATGATGACGGTCATCGTGATGGTAATGCCGGGCAGCGCCCCCCCGATCACCCCGGCCACCGTGCCGAGCAGCAGCGGCACGAGGTACTTCAGGTGCACGATAGCGAGGATGCTGCTGAACAGGTGCCCGTAGAAGGATTCCATCCGCTAGAACGCCGTCCAGCTGCCGCGCGGGAGCAGTACCGAGAGGTAGTGCTCGAACGCGAGGTGGGTGAGCAAGGGGGTCGCGAGCGCAATCACCGCGAGCAGCGCCCAGCGCCGCATGCCGCGCGGGCGCTCGAGCAGCCACTGCAGCGCTGCGACGAAAAGAAAGGTTGCAATGCGGAAGCCGAGCGGCGGCAGCAGTACGACATAGACGATGAAGGCGCTGAAGGTGATCGCGACCAAGCGGTAGTTGGGCGGCAGCGCCGGCTTCGCGCCCCCGGGGCGGCCAGCGCGCCCCGCCCGCAGATCAAAGATCAGAAGCATCAGGCTCAGCACCGCCATCATGACGAGCACGACGCGCGGATAGAACCCCGGCCCCACCGGCACCATTGCAGACTGCGGCAGCCCGCGCGTGAGTGCGAGCATGCCGAGGCTGAGCGCGAGGCAGACGAGCCCCGCGATGCCGTCGCGTCCGAGCATCAGCGTTTTTTGGTCAGGCCGAGCTCGTCGGATACCTGCTTGTACAGCGCGTCGTCTTGCTTGAGGAAATCGGCGTAGGCCTTGCGCCCGAGCGTGCGCACCTCGGTGCCCTGCAGCGACATCGAATGCGCGAACGCCGGCTCCTTGGCCGCCGCGACGCAGGCCGATTCGAGCTTGGCCTGGATCGCCTCGGGCGTGCCTTTGGGCACCATGATTCCGCGCGACACCGCGTAGACCACGTTGTAGCCGAGCTCCTTCATGGTCGGCACGTCGGGAATCTCGGGATTGCGCTTCTCGCTCATGATCGCGATGAACTTGAGCAGCCCGGCCTGCACCTTGGATTTCTGGGTCAGGTTCGAGTCGGTCAGGTCGATGTGGCCGCCCAGGATCGCGTTCATGCGCGGCGCAAGGCCGTCATACGGGATGTACCTGAACTTGATGCCCGCGGCCTTCTCCACCAGCGCCATCGAAAACTGGCTGGTCGAACCGAGCGATGCACCCACCGTGATCTTGTCCGGGTGCGCCTTGGCGTCCGCGTAAAGTTCCTGCCAGTTGTTCCACGGCGTCTTCGGGCTGGCAGTGATCACCGACGGCGTGGCCGAAATCAGGCAGATCGGGTCGAAGTCGGTGTAGCGCACGTCGGTCAGGCCGGTGTAGTAGGCCGAATGAATGAAGTCGTGCGGCGCGAACAGCGAGTAGCCGTCCGGGGCCGCGTTCTTCGCCTCGCGCTCTCCAACCGTGCCTGAGGCACCGGTGACGTTCGCGATGACGACCGTGCCGCCGAGATTCTTCTGGAACAACGGCGCGAACGGCCGGAAGATGTTGTCGGTGTCGCCGCCCGCGGCCCAGGGAACGATCAGCTTTACCGGACGGTCGGGATAGGCGGCGTGAACCGGAGCCGCGAGCAGCGCGGCAACGATCAAGGCGAACAAGCGGTACATTTTTCTCTCCATTTGAAAATTTGCCGGGCTATGGTACATCGTTCCAGAGGGAGGAATGCATGGTATTCCACGGCACGTGAGACGACGAGGTCGCGCTAGAGCGCGAAGGCCGCGATCCAGCGCCGGTCGATGCGGTCCTTCCAGCGCCAGACCCACTCGCCCTCGGCGGCGAGCGGGCCCCAGGACGCGATCGCGTAGCGCGCGCCGCAGCTGATCAGCGAAAGCGAAAAGCGCTGCGGCGCGTAGCTCTCGAGCGGACGGTCCTGCGCCGCGCGGCGCAGGTTGCGCGAGAGCACCGCGCCCTGGCGCACCGCGTACACGCCGGACTTGGGCAGCGCCGCACCGAGCAGCGCGGCCGTGTCGCCCACGGCAAAGACTTGTGGATGCGAGAGGCTGCGCAGGGTCTCGTCCACCAGCACGAACCCGGCCGGGTCGAGCGTCAGGCCGGTCTCGCCGAGCCAGGGCTGCGGCGCCGCGCCCGTGGCCCACACCAGCGCGTCGAACGAACGCCGCTCGCCGCGGGCGACCACCACCGGCCCGGGCTCGACCGCGTTCACTGCGGTAGAAGGATGAATCGCCACCCTCGCGCGCGCGAGCGCGCGCACAACGCGCCGCCCCAGGCGCGGGGAGAAGGCCGGGCGGTCCGCGTACAGCTCGATTTCCCCCGCGCGTCCGCCCGCGGCGAGCGCGCGCGCCATCGCCATCGCGAGCTCGACCCCGGCCGCGCCGCCGCCGGCGATCGCGATGCGCAGCGTCTGGCTGCGCCCGCGCGCGCGCAGCGCCTCCCAGGCCGCGACGAAAGGCTCGAACGGCTTGGCTGCGAGCGCGTGCCCGGCCGCGCCCGGCACGGAGGCGAAGTCGGACCGCGAGCCGAGGTTGAGCGAGGCGAGGTCGTACTCGAGCTCGCCGCTTCGCTCCAGGCGCACCAGGCGCCGCAGCGGGTCGAGCCCGGCGACGCGGTCGTAGACCACCGCCGCGCCCGCCTGCGCGGCAAGCCGCGCCAGGTCGATCACGCAATCGCCCAGCGCGTAGTGCCCCGCCACCAGCCCGGGCAGCATGCCCGCATACAGGTGATGGCGGCCAGGCGCGACCAGCGTGACGCGCGCGCCGTCGATCGGCGCGCCGATGAGGCTGCGCAGCACGAACGCGTGCGCATGGCCTCCGCCCAGCAAGAGCAGCCGTTTCACGCGCGCTTGCGCAATTCCTTGCGCTGCACCTTGCCGGTGGTGGTCATCGGCAGCGCGTCGATGAACTCGATCTCGCGCGGGTACTCGTAGGGCGCGAGGCGCGCGCGCACGTGCTTCTGAATGTCCTCCTCCAGCGCCGCCGACGGCTGCTGCCCGGGCTGCAGAACGATGAAGGCCTTGATGACCGCGCCGCGCGTCTCGTCGGGCTTGCCGATCACCGCCGCGTTCGCCACCGCCGGGTGCTTGATCAGGCAGGACTCGATCTCGGCCGGGCCGATGCGGTAGCCGGCGCTCTTGATCACGTCGTCGGAGCGGCCCTGGTACCAGATGTAGCCATCGTCATCCATCTTGCCCTGGTCGCCGGTCAGGCCCCAGTCGCCGGCGAATTTTTCCTTGGTCGCCTGCGGGTTCTTCCAGTACTCGAGGAAGAACACCGGATCGCCGGCGCGATGAATTGCGATTTCGCCGAGCTGATTTCTTTCCACCTCGGAACCCTTCTCATCGATGATGGCAACCCGATGTCCCGGGTAGGGGCGGCCGATCGAGCCGGGCTTGACCGGCCAGGCCGACTGGCAGTTGCCAACCACGTAGTTGATCTCGGTCTGGCCGAACATCTCGTTGATCGTGACCCCGAGCTGCTCGCGCGCCCACTCGATCACGGTCGCGCCGACGCTCTCGCCCGCGCTCATGATCGTGCGCAGCTTGAGCTGGTACTTCGCGCGCGGCTCGGGCACCGTCTTCAGCATCAGCTTGAGCGCGGTCGGAAAGAGGAAAGTGTTGCGCACCCCGTAGCGCTCGAGCAGGTCGTAGGCGCGCTCGGCGTCGAAGCGGCCGCGGTAGCCCAGGATCGGCAGGCCGAAGTACCAGCTCGGCAGCAGCGCGTCGAGCAGCCCGCCGGCCCAGGCCCAGTCGGCCGGCGACCAGAACATGTCGCCTTGCTGCGGGAAGAAATCGTGCGAGTGCACGAAGCCCGGGATGTTGCCCAGGATCGCGCGCTGCGCCTGCAGCGCGCCCTTGGGCGCGCCGGTGGTGCCGCTGGTGTAGATGATCAGCGCCGGCTCATCGGCCGCGGTATCCAGGCATTCGAAATTGCGGCTCGCCCGCGCCAGCAGCGCATCCCAGTCGTGCACGCCCGACTCGCGCGCGCCGCCCGCGCCGATCACGTGCTTGAGCTGATCGAGACGCTCGCGGATCTGCCACAGGTTGGGCAGCGTGGCCGGCTCGACGATCGCAACGCTCGCGCCCGCGTTCTGCATGCGGTACTCGAGCGCGTCGGGCCCGAACAGGTGGCTCAGCGGCAGCGCGATCGCGCCCATCTGGAACAGCGCGATATAGGCGATCGCCGTCTCGGGCCGCTGCGGCAGCAGGAGCGCGACCCGGTCGCCGCGCTTCACCCCCAGCGCGGCGAGCGCGTTCGAGAGCCGGTTGGCCTGCTGCTGGATGTCCCAGAACGAATAGGCCGCGCGCGCGCCCGACTCGTCTTCCCAGTACAGCGCGAAGCGGCTGCGCTCGGCCGCCCAGCGCCCGCAGCAGGCCTGCGCCATGTTGAAACGCGCCGGCACCTGCCAGCGAAAGGCGCGGGTGATCTCGTCGTAGCGGTTCACCATTGTGCGCCGGCAGTTTACCATCGCGCTTTGACCGGGGAGTCCCCGCAGATGCCTCTCGACGCGCTGGTGTTCGACGCCTACGGCACGCTGTTCGACGTGCACGCCGTGATCGACCGTTGCGAGAATTTCTGGCCCGGCAAGGGCGCGCAGCTGTCGCAGCTCTGGCGCACGAAGCAGCTCGAGTACAGCTGGCTGCGCAGCCTGATGGGGCGCTACCAGCCCTTCTCCGCGGTCACGCGCGAAGCGCTCGACTACGCTTGCGAGGCGCTCGGCCTCGCACTCGAGAATAAGCAGGCCAAGGCGCTGATGGAGGAGTATCTGAACCTTGCGCCCTACCCCGAGGTGCCCGACGCGCTGATGAAGCTCAGGGGCGGCGGGCGCAAGCTTGCGATCCTGACCAACGGCTCGCCCGACATGATCGAGCCGCTGGTGAAGAATCGCGGCCTGCAATCGAGCTTCGACGCGGTGCTGAGCGTGGACGGGCTGAAAGTCTACAAGCCGGCGCCGCGCGTGTACCAGCTCGCGGTCGACACCCTGCGCGTGCCCGCGGCCAACATCGGCTTCGTGTCGTCCAACTGCTGGGACGCGCTCGGCGCGAAGGCGTTCGGCTTCAACGTCTACTGGATCAACCGCGGCGGCGCGCCGGTGGACCGGCTCGGTCTGCAGCCCGACGGCATGCTGAGCAGCCTGGGCGACCTGCCCGAGAGGATCGCGCGCTGATGAAGTTCTGCTCCAACTGCGGCGCGCCGGTCGGCCGGCGCGTGCCGCCGGGCGACAGCCTGCCGCGCTTCGTGTGCGACGCCTGCGGCGAGGTGCACTACCAGAACCCGAAGCTGGTCGTGGGCAGCATCCCGGCCTGGGAGCAGCGCGTGCTGCTGTGCCGGCGTGCGATCGAGCCGCGCTACGGCTACTGGACGCTGCCGGCCGGATTCATGGAGAACGACGAGACCGCCGGCCAGGCGGCTGTGCGCGAGACGCTCGAGGAGGCCGGTGCGCAGATCGAGCTTGAACAGCCTTTCAGCATGATCTCGGTGCCGCGCGTGAACCAGGTGCACCTTTTCTACTGCGCGCGGCTGCGCGACTTGGAATTCAAGCCCGGCGAGGAGAGCCTCGAGGTGGCGCTGTTCGAGGAAGCGCACATCCCGTGGCCGGAGATCGCCTTTCGCACCGTCGGCCTGACGCTCAAGCACTGGTTCGCCGACCGCAAGCGCGGCAGCTTCGGCTTTCACGCCGAGGACATCGCGCCGGGCTAGCGCCGCTCCCCGATGTCGGACGAGGCCGAGATCTTGTGGATCGACAGGTCGGCGCCGTTGAACTCCTCCTCCTCGCCCAGGCGCAGACCCACGGTCGCCTTGAGCGCGCCGTAGACCAGGAAGCCTCCGCCGAGCGCCACCACGATGCCGAGCAGCGTGCCGGCGAGCTGGGACAAGAAGCTCACCCCGCCCAGGCCCCCCAGCGCCTTGGCGCCGAAGATGCCGCAGGCGATTCCGCCCCAGGCGCCGCACAGGCCGTGCAGCGGCCAGACCCCGAGCACGTCGTCGATCTTCCAGCGGTTCTGGGTCACGGTGAACATATAGACGAACATCGCGCCCGCGACCGCACCGACCACGAACGAGCCGGCCGGGTGCATGACGTCCGACCCGGCGCACACCGCCACCAGCCCGGCGAGCGGGCCATTGTGCACGAAGCCCGGGTCGTTGCGTCCCGCCGCCAAGGCGGCGAGCGTGCCGCCGGCCATCGCCATGACCGAATTGACCGCCACCAGGCCGCTGATCTTGTCGATCGCCTGCGCCGACATGACGTTGAAGCCGAACCAGCCGACCGACAGGATCCAGGCCCCGAGCGCGAGGAACGGGATCGACGACGGCGGGTGGGCCGCGATGCGGCCCTCCTTCGAATAGCGCCCGCGGCGCGCGCCGAGCAGCAGCACCGCGACCAGGCCGATCCAGCCGCCGACCGCGTGCACCACCACCGAGCCGGCGAAGTCGTGGAACTCGGCGCCGAAATGCGCCTGCAGCCAGGCCTGCACGCCGAAATGGTGGTTCCAGGCGATGCCTTCGAAGAACGGGTAGACCAGCGCCACCAGTGCCCCGGTCGCGACCAGCTGCGGATAAAAGCGCGCGCGCTCGGCGATCCCGCCCGAGACGATCGCCGGCACCGCGGCGGCGAAGGTGAGCAGAAAGAAGAACTTGACCAGCTGGTAGCCGTTGCTCTGCGCCAGCTCCTGGGCGCCGTGGAAGAACGAGACCCCGTAGGCGATGCCGAAGCCGACCAGGAAATACGCCACCGTCGAGACGCAGAAGTCGGCCAGGATCTTGACCAGCGCGTTGACCTGGTTTTTCGAGCGCACCGTGCCGAGCTCGAGAAAGGCGAAGCCCGAGTGCATCGAGAGCACCAGAATGGCGCCCAGCAGCACGAACAGCACGTCGGATCCCGATTGAAGCGCCTGCATGAATTCCTCCCCTGGTAGGTTTGTTCTGCAATATTGTGCGGCTACAATAAAGCATTACCATGCAGCGCCGCCAGTCGATCATTTTCTGCGCCGCGTCGGCCGCAAGCAGGTGAAGTGCTAGCCTGGCTGCGGCGCGACGACCCGTTCCCTGCGGTCGAGCATGCGCTGCGCAACCCGAACGGCCTGCTCTGCGCCGGCGCCGACCTGTCGCCCGCGCGCCTGCTGGAGGCCTACCGGTGCGGCATCTTCCCCTGGTATTCGGCGGACGAGCCGATCCTGTGGTGGTCCCCCGACCCGCGCATGGTGCTGTTCTGCGACGAGCTGAAGGTAGCGCGCTCGCTCGGCAAGAGCCTGCGCAACAAGGGCTACCGGGTAAGAGTCGACGGCGCATTCCGGCGCGTGCTCGAGGGCTGCGCCGGCCCGCGCCAGGGGGACGGCGGAACCTGGCTCGGCGAGGACATGCGCAAGGCCTATTTCGCCCTGCACCGCGCCGGTCACGCACACTGCTTCGAAACCTGGCGCGGCGAGGAGCTGGTGGGCGGCCTGTACGGGGTCGGGATCGGGCGCATGTTCTTCGGTGAATCGATGTTCTCGCGCGCCACCGACGCCTCCAAGGTCGCGCTGGTGACGCTGGTCGGGGCATTGCGCGCGCGCGGCTTCCCGCTCATCGACTGCCAGATGCGCACCCCGCTGCTGGCGTCGCTCGGCGCGCGCGAAATTCCGCGCCGCGCGTTCTTGCGCCGCGTGGAAGCGTTGGTAAACTACGCCGAGCCAGCCGGCTCATGGCGCAGCGAGGAAACCTGAGGTGTCACGACTCAACGACCTGCCGCACGCAGTCCTGCAGTTCTACGTCACTGCGCCCTATCCTTGCAGCTACCTGCCCGAGCGCATGGCGCGCTCGCAGGTCGCCACGCCCAGCCACCTGATCAACACCGAGCTGTACGGCGAACTGGTCAAGGCCGGGTTCCGCCGCAGCGGCATCTTCACCTACCGGCCGCACTGCGACGCCTGCCGCGCCTGCGTGCCGGTGCGCATCCCGGTGGCCGGGTTCGCCGCCAGCCGCTCGCAGCGCCGCGCCTGGAAGCAGCACAGCGGCCTTGCCTCGCTCTCGCAGCCGCTCAAGTTCCGCCTCGAGCACTACGCGCTCTACCTGCGCTACCAGGCCAGGCGCCACTCCGGCGGCGGGATGGACAACGACAGCCGCGACCAGTATTCGCACTTCCTGCTGCAGAGCCGCGTCGACACGCGGCTGATCGAATTCCGCGACCAGGGCCAGCTGGTGATGGTGTCGATCGTGGACTACCTGCCCGACGGCCTGTCCTCGGTCTACACCTTCTTCGAGCCCGACCGGCACGGTGCGAGCTACGGCACCTACAACGTGCTGTGGCAGATGGAGGCCTGCCGCGCGCTCGGCCTGCCGTATCTCTACCTCGGCTACTGGATCGGCGAGAGCCCGAAGATGGCCTACAAGTCCAAGTTCGGCGCGATCGAGGGCTTCGTCGACGGCGTCTGGCAGCGCCTGCCCTGACCTGCGCCCGCTAGAATGCCCGCCATGCTCTACGCGCTGGCGCGGCCGCTGCTGTTCGCGCTCGACCCCGAATCCGCGCACCGGCTCACGCTCGGCCTGGCCGACGCCGCTCAGGCGGCGCGCCTGCTCGCGCTGCTCGCGCCGCGCGTGCCGCCGGCGCCGGTACGCGCCATGGGGCTCGAGTTCCCCAACCGGGTCGGACTCGCCGCCGGGCTGGACAAGAACGCCGAGCATATCGACGCGCTTGCGGCGCTCGGCTTCGGCTTCATCGAGGTCGGCACCGTGACCCCGCGCGCGCAGCCCGGCAACCCGCGCCCGCGGCTGTTCCGGCTGCCGCAGGCGCAGGCCCTGATCAACCGCCTGGGCTTCAACAACGTCGGCCTGGACGCGTTCATGGCCAACATCGCGCGCGCGCGCTGGCGCGGGGTGCTCGGAATCAACATCGGCAAGAATTTCGACACCCCGCTCGAGCGCGCCGCGGACGACTACATCGCCTGCCTGCAAGGCGTCTACCGCGCCGCGAGCTACGTCACGCTCAACATCTCCTCGCCCAATACCCGGGGCTTGCGCGCGCTGCAGGAAGGCGAGGCCCTCGACGCGCTGCTCGCGAGCCTCGCGCAGGCGCGCGAGCGGCTCGCGGACCGGCACGGCAGGCGCGTTCCGCTGGTTCTCAAGGTGGCGCCCGACCTCGACCCGCCCGCGCTGCGCGGCGTCGCCGCGGCAGTGCGCGCGC
>JBOIFB010000034.1:0-15783 GCA_050741415.1 Burkholderiales bacterium
CCATCTGCATGCCGTCGACGATCTCGTTCAGGTGTGCGGCGCTGACGCCAAAAGCCGCCGCCGCGGGCGCCAGTGCGCGCGTCACCGGGTGCTGCGGCGTGCCGGCGATGAGGTTCGCGATCTCCGTGCGCCACCAGTCGAGCTTGGCGCGCGCGATCTGCGGCTCGGCGGCGCCGTCGACGGCGTCGTCCACTTCGCGGCAGAAGGCGTACAGGGCGGTGATCGCGCGCCGCCGCTCCGGCGGCAGGAACACGAAGGCGTAGTAGAAGCTCGAGCCGCTTGCGGCCGCCTTGTGCTGGCAGTACTCGTCCGGGGTCACAGCGCGCGCCAGAGCAGCAGGGGCCAGTCGTACCATTTGAGCACCGGTCGGCGGCGAAATACGTCGAATCGCGCGGCGCCGAGCCTGTCGAGTACGCGCAGCCCGCCCTGGACCGTGGCGCGGATCTCGAGCCCGATGCGCCCAGGCAGGCGGCGCCCGAGCGGCGCGCCGGAGCGGAGGAGCGCGCGGGTACGCTCGGCCTGAAACCCGAGCAGGGCGCGCCAGGCATCGTCGCAGCGGCCCTCGGCAATATGCGATTCGCCCACGCCGAAGCGCGCCATCTCGTCCTGCGGCAGGTAGATCCTTCCCTTTGCAAAGTCGAGCGCGACATCCTGCCAGAAATTCGCCAGCTGCAGCGCGCTGCACACCGCGTCCGATTGCGCGAGGTTCTCCGGCGTGGCGGCGCGGAACAGGTGCAGCAGCAGGCGGCCGACCGGGTTGGCCGAGCGGCGGCAGTACGCGAGCAGGTCGGCGAAATCCGCGTAGCGCGGCTTGAGCACGTCCTGCGCAAAGGCGTCCAGCAAGTCGTACAGCGGCTCGAGCGGCAGGCCGCGGCTGCGCACCACGCGCCCAAGCTCGGCGAACAGCGGCTCTCCCGGCGGGTCGCCGCGGGCGATGGCGCGCAGCTCGGCGCGGTAGGCATCGAGCCGCGCCAGGCGCTCCGCCGGCGCCAGCTCGCCTTCGTCGGCGAAGTCGTCGGCGCTGCGGGCGAAGCGATAAATCGCACCCACGGCTGCGCGCTCAGCCGCAGGCAGCAGCAGCGAGGCGACTGGGAAGTTCTCGTAGTGCTCGATGGACACCGATTGATTCTTAAAGGGAAAACGCACCGCACGCGCGAAGGGCAGGACGTTTTCCACAGTATAATGGACCGCTTTTGCGGTGCCCGTTCGGGGCGAAGGTGGCGGAATTGGTAGACGCACTGGATTTAGGTTCCAGCGCGGAAACGCTTGTGGGTTCGAGTCCCACCCTTCGCACCATACGTAGGTAGCGCGGAAGCGAGCGGGACACAACGAGGAATCGATGCGCATGGCGGCAAACGTGAAAAACCTGGGCACTTTGGAGCGGCGCCTTTCGATGTCGGTGCCGGTCGAGGAGATCGAGCGTCAGGTCGACGAACGGCTGAAGAAGCTTGCGCGCAACGTCAAGATGCCGGGCTTCCGCCCCGGCAAGGTGCCGCTGAAGCTGGTGGCGCAGCAGTATGGGCCGCAGGTACGCAGCGAGGTGCTGGGCGACGCAGTGCAGAAGACGTTCAGCGACGCGGTCAAGGAGCAGAAGCTGCGCGTCGCGGGCTACCCGCGGATCGAGAAGCACGACGGCGGCGACGACAGGGCGCTCGAGTTCAGCGCCACGTTCGAGGTCTATCCCGAGTTCAAGCTCGGCGACGTCAGCAGCTCAATCATCGAGCGGCCGCAGGTGACGGTGGACGATGCTGCAGTGGCGCGCACGCTCGAGATCCTGCGCAAGCAGCGCACCCAGTTCGTCGCGGTGACCCGCGCGGCGCAGGATGGCGACCGGGTCGCGGTCGATTTCGAGGGCACGATCGACAGCGTGCCGTTCGAAGGCGGCAAGGGAACGGGGTTCGCCTTTCTGCTCGGCGAAGGCCGCACGCTGCCGGCGTTCGAGGCGGCCGCGCGCGGCATGTCGGCGGGCGAGAGCAAGACTTTCGAGCTGACCTTCCCGGACGACTATCAGGGCAAGGAAGTGGCGGGCAAGGCGGCGTCCTTCGCGATCCGGATGGACAAGGTCGACGAGCCGCGCCAGCCGGCGCTGGACGCCGGTTTCGCGAAATCTCTCGGGGTCGCCGACGGCGACCTGGACAAGATGCGCGCCGAGGTCAAGGCGAATGTGGAGCGCGAGGTGCATAAGCGCGTCGAGGCGCGGCTCAAGGGCCAGGCGCTGCAGACGCTGCTCGACGCGACCAAGATCGAACTGCCGAAGTCGCTGGTGCAGATGGAGCTGCAGCAGCTCATCGAGCGCGCCGCGGCAGACCTGCAGGCGCGCGGCGTCAAGGCCGAGCAGATGCCGCTCGATCCGGCCGCGTTCGAGGACAGCGCCAGGCGGCGCGTCGCGCTCGGCCTGATCATCGGCGAGCTCGCGCGCGCCGAAGGGCTGCAGCCCAAGCCGGCGGAGGTGCGCGCGCTGATCGAGCAGGAAGCGCAGGGCTACGAGAGCCCGGCCGAGGTAGTAAAATGGCTTTACATGCAGCCGCAGCGACTGTCCGAAATGGAGGGTCTCGCGCTCGAGGCTAACGTCGTCAAGTGGGTGCTTGCCAAGGCTCAAGTGCAGGACAAGGCGGTGTCCTTCGACGAAATGATGGGGAGCGGCGCATGATGTGGCAGAAATCGATGCCCGAAACGCAGGACCTCGGGCTGATCCCGATGGTGATCGAGCAGTCGGGGCGCGGCGAGCGCGCCTACGACATCTATTCGCGCCTGCTCAAGGAGCGGGTCGTGTTCCTCGTCGGGCCGGTGACCGAAATCACGGCGAACCTGATCGTCGCTCAGCTGCTGTTTCTCGAGTCCGAGAACCCGGACAAGGACATCTTCTTCTACATCAATTCGCCGGGCGGCTCGGTATCGGCGGGGCTCGCGGTCTACGACACGATGCAGTTCATCAAGTCCGACGTGAGCACGCTGTGTGTTGGGCAGGCGGCGAGCATGGGCGCGCTGCTGCTCGCAGCGGGCGCCAAGGGCAAGCGCTTCGGACTGCCGAACTCGCGCGTCATGATCCATCAGCCGATGGGCGGGTTCTCGGGTCAGGCCTCGGACGTTGAGATTCACGCGCGGGAGATCCTGTATCTGCGCCAGCGCCTGAACGAGATTCTGGCCAAACACTGCGCACAGACTGTAGAAAGGATTGCGAAGGACACGGATCGCGACAACTTCCTGTCGGCCGAAGAGGCGGTAAAGTACGGTCTGGTGGACCGGGTGCTGGTGTCGAGGGAAAACACCTAGGAGCGCGCATGTCGGACAAAATCTCCTCGAGTGAAAAACTGCTGTACTGCTCGTTCTGCGGCAAGAGCCAGCACGAAGTGCGGAAGCTCATCGCGGGACCATCGGTGTTCATCTGCGATGAGTGCATCGAGCTGTGCAACGACATCATCCGCGAGGAGACCGCCACCGACCGCAGCGGCAAGGGCGTCAAGTCCGACCTGCCGACGCCGCGCGAGATCAGGCAGATCCTCGACCAATACGTGATCGGGCAGGACCCCGCGAAGCGGATCCTCTCGGTCGCGGTGTACAACCACTACAAGCGGCTCAAGCACCTGTCGAAGAACGACGAGGTCGAGCTCGCGAAGTCGAACATCCTGCTGATCGGCCCGACCGGTTCGGGCAAGACGCTGCTGGCGCAGACGCTGGCGCGGCTGCTGAACGTGCCGTTCGTGATCGCCGATGCGACCACGCTCACCGAGGCGGGCTACGTCGGCGAGGACGTCGAGAATATCATCCAGAAGCTGCTGCAGAACTGCGACTACGACGTCGACAAGGCCAAGCGCGGCATCGTCTACATCGACGAGATCGACAAGATTTCGCGCAAGTCGGACAACCCCTCGATCACGCGCGACGTCTCGGGCGAAGGCGTGCAGCAGGCGCTGCTCAAGCTGGTCGAGGGCACGGTCGCCTCGGTGCCGCCGCAGGGCGGGCGCAAGCATCCGAACCAGGATTTCGTGCAGGTCGACACGACCAATATCCTGTTCATCTGCGGCGGGGCCTTCGACGGACTGGAGCGCATCGTGCGCAACCGCACCGAGAAGACCGGCATCGGCTTCGGCGCCGACGTGCGCAGCCCGAAGAACGCCAAGGCGACATTCGATATCCTGAAGAGCGTCGAGCCCGAGGACCTGATCAAGTACGGCCTGATCCCGGAGTTCGTCGGCCGTCTGCCGGTGGTGGCGACGCTCGAGGAGCTCGACGAGAGCGCGCTGATCCAGATCCTGACCGAGCCGAAGAACGCGCTGATCAAGCAGTACCAGCGCCTGTTCATGATGGAAGGCGTCGAGCTCGAGGTGCGCCCGGCCGCACTCAACGCGGTCGCCAAGCGCGCGCTCGCGCGCAAGACGGGCGCGCGCGGCCTGCGCTCGATACTCGAGATGGTACTGCTCGACACGATGTACGAGCTGCCGACGCTCGAGAACGTGAGCAAGGTCGTGGTCGACGAGGCCATGATCACCGCCGACGGCAAGCCGCTGATGATCTACTCCGACCAGCACAAGGTCGCGGGCGGAACCGCCTGAACGTTCCCGCAGTAAACCTGTCACAGACGAAGCGCGATGCGGCCGGTCCGGCCGCGTTGCGGCGTCGCGGGCTTGCGTGTAGGCTTGGGCGCAAGCTTGCTATTGATTTGGCGCGGAAAGCCCCAACCTCCACCAGACTTGCCGTGCCGCAACCGAGGCCGTAAATGTCCGACGCTCCTGAAGTCCCCGCCGCCATTCCGCAATATCCGCTGCTGCCGCTGCGCGACGTGGTGGTGTTTCCGCACATGGTGATTCCGCTGTTCGTCGGCCGGCCTAAGTCGATCAAGGCGATGGAAACGGCGATGGAAAGCGGCAAGTCGATCCTGCTGGTGGCGCAGAAGTCGGCCGCCAAGGACGATCCCGGTCCGGAGGACATTTACGACATCGGCTGTGTGTCGAGCATTCTGCAGATGCTCAAGCTGCCCGACGGCACCGTGAAAGTGCTGGTCGAAGGCGGCAGCCGGGCCCGGATCCGCGAAATCGTCGACCTCAAGACGCACTGGATCGCCGGTGCGGCGCCGGTCGCGCTCGAAAGCGCGCCGGCGCCCGAGGTCGAGGCGATGCGCCGCGCGCTGTTGTCGGCGTTCGATCAGTACGTCAAGCTGAACAAGAAGATCCCGCCCGAGATCCTCACCTCGCTGCAGGGTATCGACGAGGCCGGGCGCCTGGCCGACACGGTTGCCGCGCACCTGCCGCTCAAGCTCGAGCAGAAGCAGCAGGTGCTCGAGATGTTCGACATCAAGCAGCGCCTGGAGCACCTGCTGTCCCAGCTCGAGACCGAGATCGACATCCTGCAGGTCGAGAAGCGCATCCGCGGCCGCGTCAAGCGGCAAATGGAGAAGAGCCAGCGCGAGTACTACCTGAACGAGCAGGTCAAGGCGATCCAGAAGGAGCTCGGCGAAGGCGAAGAAGGCGCCGACCTCGAGGAGATGGAAAAGCGCATCCGCAAGGCGCACATGCCGAAGGAAGCGCGCAAGAAGGTCGAATCGGAGCTGAAGAAGCTCAAACTGATGTCGCCCATGTCGGCCGAAGCTACGGTGGTGCGCAACTACGTCGAGACGCTGGTCAACCTGCCCTGGCGCAGGAAGTCCAAGATCTCCAAGGACATCAAGGCCGCGCAGGAGATCCTCGATCGCGACCACTACGGGCTGGAGAAGGTCAAGGAGCGCATCGTCGAGTACCTCGCGGTGCAGAGCCGCGTGGAGAAGATGAAGGCGCCGATCCTGTGCCTGGTCGGCCCACCGGGCGTGGGCAAGACCTCGCTCGGGCAGTCGATCGCCAATGCAACCAACCGCAAGTTCGTGCGCATGTCGCTCGGCGGCGTGCGCGACGAAGCGGAGATCCGCGGCCATCGCCGCACCTACATCGGCTCGATGCCGGGCAAGATCCTGCAGAACATGACCAAGGCGGGAGTCAAGAACCCGCTGTTCCTGCTCGACGAGGTCGACAAGATGGGCATGGACTGGCGCGGCGATCCGTCGTCGGCGCTGCTCGAGGTGCTCGATCCGGAGCAGAACCATACCTTCACCGACCACTACGTCGAGGTCGAGTACGACCTGTCGGACATCATGTTCGTCGCCACCGCGAACACGCTCAACATCCCGCCGGCGCTGGCCGACCGGATGGAGGTGATCCGGCTCTCGGGCTACACCGAGGACGAGAAGCTCAACATCGCGCTCAAGTACCTGCTGCCCAAGCAGATAATCAACAACGGCCTCAAGGAGGAGGAGCTGTCGGTGAGCGAGGCGGCGATCCGCGACGCGATCCGCTACTACACGCGCGAGGCCGGCGTGCGCGGGCTCGAGCGCGACATCTCCAAGATCTGCCGCAAGGCGGTCAAGGAGCTGATGACTGAAAAAAGGGACCGCCGCATTGCGGTCACGCCGAAGAACCTCAACAAGTACCTCGGAGTACGCAAGTTCAGCTTCGGCATGGCCGAGAAGCAGAACCAGATCGGTCAAGTTACCGGGCTGGCGTGGACCGAGGTCGGCGGCGAGCTGCTCACGATCGAAACCGTGGTGATGCCGGGCAAGGGCAAGACGATCACGACCGGCAAGCTCGGCGACGTGATGCAGGAGTCGATCCATGCTTCGCTGTCGGTGGTCCGCAACCGCTCGCGCAGTCTCGGCGTGCCGGAGGACTTCTACCAGAAGAACGACATCCACATCCACCTGCCCGAGGGCGCGACGCCCAAGGACGGCCCGAGCGCCGGCATCGGCATCGTGACGGGAATGGTTTCGGTGCTCACCGGCATCCCGGTGCGCGCGGACGTCGCCATGACCGGCGAGATCACGCTGCGCGGCGAGGTGCTGCCGATCGGCGGGCTGAAGGAGAAGCTGCTCGCGGCGCACCGAGGCGGCATCAAGAAGGTCCTGATCCCGGAAGAGAACATGAAGGACCTGGCCGACATCCCGGAGAACATCAAGAGCAAGCTGGAGATCGTGCCGGTCAAATGGATCGACAAGGTGCTCGAAATCGCGCTTGAGCGCCGGCCCGAGCCGCTGCCCGATCAGGTCGTCGCCCCGCTGCCGGGCGTCGACGAGGACAAGAGCGGCTCCAGCCTGACAACGCATTGAGACAAGGAGGTGTCGGTGAACAAGGCGGAGATGATCGATCACATCGCGCAGGCGGCGGAGATCTCGAAATCGGGCGCGGAGCGCGCGGTGGACGCAATGGTTGGCGCGATCAAGACGAGCCTGAAGAAGGGCGATATGGTCACCCTGGTGGGCTTCGGCAGTTTCTACGTCAGCGAACGGGCGGCGCGCAGCGGCCGCAATCCGCGCACCGGCGAAACGCTGCAGATCCGCGCCAGCCGCGTGCCCAAGTTCCGCGCTGGCAAGGCCCTCAAGGACGCGATAAACTAGCGCCCCTTTGAAGTCCGGGGTGCTTAGCTCAGCTGGCAGAGCGTCGCTCTTACACGGCGAAAGTCGGCGGTTCGATCCCGTCAGCACCCACCAGGGATGGAGCGGTAGTTCAGTTGGTTAGAATACCGGCCTGTCACGCCGGGGGTCGCGGGTTCGAGTCCCGTCCGCTCCGCCAGACATCCTGAAGGGCGAACGCGAGTTCGCCCTTTCTTTTTCATACCCCCGCAGCGACCAATCTCCGAGCCGCGCCCGCATTCCGGCGAGTTTGCTTAATAGTAACGAATAAGTTACCATACTCAATGGCCGAGATTCGCGTCGCTGAATATCTCGACTCCGCCGGTCGGTCGTCTTTTCGCCGATGGTTCGACGATCTCGACGCGACAGCGGCGGCGAAAGTCGCCGCGGCGCTATTCCGGCTCGGGCAGGGAAATTTTTCGAACGTGGAGGGCGTCACTGGCGGAATATTCGAGTACCGCATCGACTTCGGACCGGGTTACCGCATCTATTTCGGCAAAGACGGGTCCACATTCGTGATCCTGCTCGGCGGCGGCACCAAGAAGCGACAGTCGCGCGATATCAAGGCCGCTGCAGAGGCCTGGACCGACTACAAGCGCCGCAAGCCGGCGCGATAGCAAGGAGAGACACATGGCACTGACTCGCGATTTCAAACTGACAGTTGCGGCGCGCGCGCAGCGCGATCCCAAGTTCCGGCAGGCGCTCTTTACCGAGGCGATCGGCGCTTACCTCGCGGGCGACACGCGCACCGGCAAAGCGGTACTGCGCGACCTGGTCAACGCTACAGTGGGCTTCGAAGGACTCGCGGCAGAAGTGAATAAACCGAGCAAGAGCCTGCATCGCATGCTCGCGCCACGCGGCAACCCGAGCGCCGAGAACTTCTTCGGGATCGTGAAAGCGCTCCAGAAAAAAACCCGGGTCCGACTGCGGGTCACGGCCGACCCGAGATAGGGAAGCGAGTCTGAGAAAAGAAGAAAGGGCGGCAGAATGACCGCATCCCCCCTCGAAACGTATCTCGCAGAGTGCCGCGCGGTGCGCGCCACCGGCGCGAACGTCGCCGAAACTTCCTACTACCCCGCGCTCTCCGCGCTGCTGAACGAGGTCGGGCGGCACCTCAAGCCGAAGGTCCGCTGTTTCATGGGCCTGAAGAATCAGGGCGCCGGCATGCCGGATGGCGGGCTGTTCACCGAATCGCAGTACGCCAAGCGTGGCGACGCCGAGCCGCTCGCGGGCCAGATGCCCGAGCGCGGCGTGATCGAAGTCAAGGGTGTCGGCGCTGACATGAAGAAGCTCACCGCGGGCGAGCAGGTGGCCCGTTACTGGGCCAAGTATCGGCTTGTACTTGTCACCGATCTGCGCGAATTTGTCCTCCTCGGCGAGGAATCCGGGAAGACCGTCGTTCGCGAGCGTCATGCGCTTGCCGCTACTGCGAAAGACTTCTGGGAGCTTGCGAATCACCCCCGCAAGACTGCCGAGGAGCAGGGCGAGCGCTTCGTCGAGTTCCTGCGGCGCGTGATGCTGCACGCCGCGCCGCTCGTCGATCCGAAGGACGTTGCCTGGTTCCTCGCCTCGTATGCGCGCGACGCGCGGGCCCGCGTGGAAGTTGCGCAGCTTCCGACCCTGGATGCGCTGCGGACCGCGCTGGAACAGGCGCTCGGACTCAAGTTCGAGGGCGAAAAGGGCGAACACTTTTTCCGCTCGACGCTGGTTCAGACGCTTTTCTACGGCGTGTTCGCTGCATGGGTGCTCTGGCATCGCGCTGGCGGCAAAGGTCGCTTCGAATGGCATAACGCGGCTTGGTCGTTGCACGTGCCTATGATTGGCGCTCTATTCGAGCAGCTCGCGGTGCCGTCCAAGCTTCGGCCGCTTGGATTGGAAGACCCGCTCGAGCTTGCTGCCGCCACGCTGAACCGGGTCACGCGTGCGGAGTTCTTCAAGCGCTTCGAGGACCGCCACGCGGTCCAGTACTTCTACGAACCGTTCCTCGAAGCCTTCGATTCCGAGCTCAGAAAACAGCTCGGCGTCTGGTACACCCCCGAGGAGATCGTGCACTACATGGTGCGGCGCGTGGACCAGGTGCTCGTCTCCGAGCTCGGCATCGCTGACGGCCTCGCCGATCCGCAAGTCTACGTGCTCGATCCTTGTTGCGGCACCGGCGCCTACCTCGTTGAGACGCTCGCGGTCATCGGCGAGCGCCTGAGAGCGAAGGGCAACGATGCGCTCGCCGCGCAGCGCCTCAAGAAAGCGATGACCGAGCGAATCTTCGGCTTCGAGATCCTGCCCGCACCGTTCGTCGTCTCTCACCTGCAGATCGGCCTGCTCCTCGCCGGTCTCGGCGCGCCGCTTGGCGACGAAGAACGCGCGGGTGTCTATCTCACCAACGCGCTCACCGGTTGGGAGCCGCCCAAGGAACCGAAGCAGCACCTCGTCTTTCCAGAGCTCGAGGCGGAGCGGGATGCGGCCGAGATCGTCAAGCGGGACAAGCCGATTCTCGTCATCCTCGGCAATCCGCCATACAACGCGTTCGCCGGGGTGGCACAGGGCGAAGAGCAGGATCTTGTCGAGCCCTACAAGCGGGGGCTCATTAAGCAGTGGGGTATCAAGAAATTCAATCTCGACGATCTGTACATTCGGTTCTTTCGTCTCGCCGAGCGGCGCATCGTCGAGCGTTCGGGTCGTGGCATCGTGTGCTTCATCTCGAACTTTTCGTATCTTACGGAGCCGTCGTTCGTAGTCTTGCGACAGCGTCTGCTCAACGGCTTTGATCGACTATGGATAGATTGCCTCAATGGTGACAGCCGGGAAACAGGAAAGTTGACTCCGGAGGGGGAGCCCGATCCGTCTGTATTTTCGACGCAGTACAACCGCGAGGGGATACGGGTAGGCACCGCCATAGGCCTATTCGCAAAGCGCGCTGACGGCGGTGAACAGTTGATTGGTTTCCGGGAATTCTGGGGTACGGAGAAACGATCTGACTTGGTCGCGTCTCTCGGTACGAGCGATATCAACAGCTCGTATCAGACCGCCAAACCGACAAAAGACAATCGGTTTTCGTTCAGACCGGGACGGGTTGGCACGGCGTACGCGAGCTGGCCGGCGATCACCGAACTCGCGGTCGTGGCGCCAATAAACGGCTTGATGGAAAAGCGTGGCGGCGCGCTGATCGCCATCGACCGCGAAGCCTTGGAGCACCGGATGCGTCGCTATTTCGACTCGACTGTCGAATGGAACGAACTGCGCTCCGAGAATCCGGGCCTTACCGAAGACGCGGCACGGTTTGAAGCGAAGAAGGCTCGCGAGAAAGTCATCGCAGTTGAAACCTTCCGCAAGGAAAGAATTCGTCGCTACGCTCTCCGCCCGTTCGACTCTCGTTTCTGCTATTACACGGGCGTTCGGCCTCTCTGGAATGAACCCCGCCCGTCACTGTGGGCCCAATGTTGGGAAGGAAATAGCTTCCTGATGACGCGTCCAGCAGGGGTTGCGAGCCCGGAAGGTGTCCCGTTCATGTTTACGCACCTGCTTGGCGACAATGATTTTCTTCGGGGACATGCCTACTACGTCCCGATTCGCCTGCGCGATAGCCAGTCGTCCAAGAACGAAAGACAGGGCGAATTGCTTGCTGCGGGATCGAATCTGAAGGCGAACTTGAGCAAACCAGCCCGCGCTTACGTGCGAGAGGTAGGAAGTGACTCGCCAGACGGCAGCGCAGAGACCGCGGCGCTCATGTGGATGCACGCTCTCGCCATAGGCTACTCGCCCAAGTATCTTGGTGAGAATGCGGACGGCATCAGGCAGAACTGGCCGCGCCTTCCGTTACCCGCTACGAAAGACGCACTCCTCGCGTCAGCGGAACTCGGCAAGAAGGTCGCGTCGCTGCTCGATACTGAAGCGCTCGTTGCGGGCGTTACCTCAGGAAGAATCCGCGACGATCTAAGAACGATTGCGGTCATGTCTCGTTCCGGCGGCGGCGCGCTTGATCCCGCGAAGGGCGATCTTGGGCTAACCGCCGGCTGGGGCCATGCTGGTAAGGGCGGTGTCACGATGCCCGGAAAAGGACGTATCGAAACGCGCAGCGCCTCGGAGTTTCCCGCGGTACTCGGTACTAAAGTTCATGACGTCTATCTCAACGGCATGGCCTACTGGAGGAATGTGCCGGAGAGAGTGTGGGATTACACCATCGGCGGTTATCAGGTGATGAAGAAGTGGCTTTCATACCGAGAGCGCTCGCTGCTCGGCCGCGAACTCACGATGGAGGAGGCGGACTACGTGACGCAGATGGCGCGGCGGATCGCCGCGCTTCTGCTGCTGTCAGACCGGCTCGACGAGAACTATCGCGCCTGCAAGGCGAATGCCTGGCCCTGGCCCAAGTCTTGAAGGCTAGACTAGCATGTCCGCTCACGAAGGCCCCGAAACTCCAGAAGCTGCCGAGCGGAAGTTCGCCCTAGAACTCACCGCCGATCGGCCAATTCAATCCCCTGCCGAGGACAGGCTCGGAAGGAGTCCGCTCGCTCACGAACTTGCTGCTGCGATCGCGGGTTGGCGTGAGACTGAGAGCCTAGTAATCGCGATCTACGGGGAATGGGGAATTGGAAAATCCTCTTTAAAGAACCTCGCGGTCCGGCAGCTGCGGGAGCAAGCAGCGGGTCGAGTGGACGTTCTCGAATTTAATCCTTGGCAGTGGCAGGGCCACGAGCAGCTCGCAACCGCGCTCTTCCGGGAGATATTGCAGGTACTCGGCAAACGCGATGAGTCAAAAAAGGCCCGAAAGATCGTTCGAGCATTGCGGCGATATGCCGCTTATCTCGGATTGGGGAGTGCGGTATTTGCTGGTCCCAAGGGCCTAGTCACCGCGGCCTTGACGGTAGTCGGACTCCTGACAGTAGGTGCGAGTTTGCTTACTCCCCCGGAGCACCTGCTTATCTTGGGAAGCGTACTTGCAGCGACCCTCCTTGCGATTGCGGCACTGCTGAAATGGGGGCAAGGGATTCTCGAAAGATTGGCTGCGTGGCGAGAGCTCGGTCTCCCTGAGTCCGAGTCGTTGCAGGAACACAAAAGAGCCGTGATTGAGGCGCTTGAAGGCTACGACAAATCACTGCTTGTCGTGGTCGATGATATTGATCGTCTTACTGCTGCAGAAACGCAATCGGTCTTTCAGCTAATTAAGGCGAACGCCGATTTTCCCAAATTTATCTATCTAGTCCTCTTTCAAAGAGATGTCGTGGAGAAGGCGCTCGCTAGAATGGTCCGGTCGAGCGGAAGTAATTTTCTCGAAAAGATTGTCCAGATTGGCTTCGATCTTCCTGCGCCTCGGCAAGATGAAATCGACAACGTGGTTTTTAGCGGCGTTTCCCGAGTACTTGGCGAACAAAATGTCGGCCGCCTGAATCAGGGGTATTGGGGCAACATCTATTACGGCGGGATTCGCCAGTATTTCGGAAATCTGCGCGACGTGAAGCGATTTCTTGCGAGTCTGAGTTTCCATCGTGGCTTGCTGCATACGAACGGCCGACTTAACGTCAACGCGGTAGATCTCATTGCGCTGGACGTTCTCCGTGTATTCGAGCCGAAGTTCTATAAGGCACTCCGTGACGCCAAGGATCTGTTGACACACGATCCGTCGTCGGAGAGCTCGGAGAAGACCAAGCGCGCGGAAACCATCAAGGCGTTGCTGAACGGGGTGCCAGTGGAGCGGCAGCGTGGTCTCAAGGAGGTCGTTCGGTTGCTTTTTCCAAGAGCGGCATTCGCATTCGGAGGAATGTCGTACGGACCAGAGTTCATGACGGAATGGGATCGCGATTTGCGGGTGTGCTCGCCGGGTATGTTTGACCGGTACTTTTCGCTCACGCTGCCGAGTGGAGATATTTCAGAGCACGAGCTGCAGGCGCTGCTGGCGATGGCCGGCGAGCCGAAGTCATTTACAGCCGAGCTTTCACGTCTGCGTAGCGAGGGCAAGCTCGATGCGGCTCTCGATAGACTCGACGTGAATCGGGACAAGATTCCGCTGGAGCACGTGGTGTCCCTTGCCGTATCGCTCTTCGACATTAGCGACGACTTCGCGCCGGATCCGCCAGGTTCAATGTCCAGTGGGCCGAGATGGACGGTTCAGAGAATTGTGCACAATGTCCTCAAGCGTGAGGCCGACCCCGCTCGCAGAGCGGAGCTGCTAACTCGAATCTTGGAGAATTCGGCTGGTCTTTCGATGGCGGTTATGTGCGTATCACTGCAAGGTGATCGCTCTGCCAAAACGCAAAGTGGTGAGCAGCTAGTCCCCGAGGCCTCGCTTCCTGGCCTACAAGCTGTATGCGTTCGGAAGATTCGCGAGGCTGCCGCGACTGGCCGACTGATGCAGCGGTCTGATCTGGCGTACATCCTCTATAGATGGCGTGACTGGTCATCTGTCGGGGAGGCTCGGGACTGGGTTAAGAAGTTGGCGGGTTCCCCAGCAGGGGCCCTAGTGTTGGTCAAGGCGTTCACACACCGCTCAATCTCTCAGGGTGTCGGCGATCATGTAGCTCGCATCAATGTATTTGTCCGGTACTCAGAGCTTGAGGTGTTCGTAGATCTCGATGCCGTCGACGCGGAGATCGGTAAGTTGAATGAGACAAAGCTTCAAGCGGACGATCGCCAGTCGATCGAGGCATTCCGCAGGGCGATGAAGCGTAAGCGCGCCGGAAAACCCGAAGGTGCTTTTGGTTGGGACTCCGACGACGACGAAACACCCTAGCCCTTCTTCGGCCGGAGGGCGAACGCGATTACGTCAGATGCTTGCCGCGAACTGTGCCGAAGATGTGCTGTGGGAAAGATCGGGAAGGGTAGAAGTGAGGCGAGGTAAGTGGTGGCTGGTCCTGCCGACTCCTTGTTGCCAGCGGAGAGCTATCTGCGTTCAATAGACAATTAGAGCGCGGCTAGTCACGGCCCGAAACCCTCTCTCATTGCGGACAAGAGGCGGTCGCTATCAAAGGGATTCGGCGAAAGGTCCCGATCTCTACGCATTTCCCTCCAAGCATCGCTGCCAATCGGCCGGTCGTTGTAGACACAGAAGTAGATTTGGCCATTCCAGTAGTGTTGTTCGCTCCGGTGGCGACCGATGGGCGCACTCTTGCTCGTGGGTGGCCCTAACTTCTTAAGCAGTTCCGCCTGCGCCGGATGCTCGGCGCTTGCGCTCCGAAAGGTGAGTCGTCCGGCGGTCCACGATAGGGCCACTGTTTGGAGCGACTGGTCCGTAACCGGAGCATCGAGCCTCAGCGTTAGCTGTCCTTCGATTTCGGCGACCCACTGCTTTTCGGCGGCGTCGTAGTAGATCCACAGGACGCCGGGGAAGTCCACGATAGAAAACCGCTCCGGTATCTGCATGCCTCCCCAATTGCCCGGATATGCCCGCACGAAGATTGAGCCAACGTCCCCCCTCGGCGGCACGCCAAAAATGGTGGTCGCTAGGGACTGCCCGTTATACCTGCGGATGACTTCAAGGGGGAGCAGGGCGGCGGCCTCGCTGCCTTTGCAGCCAAACCATAGTGGATGGTCAGAGGTGAGGATTTCCGCGAGTGCCGCGTAAGCCTCGCGGAACACGTGTTCGTCGTGACGGGGGACGCCAGCCGGTACTGTGCAGCTCCGGTCAGGATGCACCTGAACCACGCCGCGCTGGCGCAGGAATGCCTCAATCTGGTTCCGAGGATCAGTCCTCTTTCCCAGCCCGCGGGCAAGCCTGAGTGCTGTTACCTTCGCTTCCCTGAGGGAGCGATAGCCGACGTACAGGGAGGCTCCATTCTCGACACCGAGCCTCACCGCCAAGTAAGACCAGCTCGAAGGGATGAAGACAGCGTTGAGGATTGCGTTAGCGTCGAGGAGGTATCGAGCCGCCATTGGCCTGAAGTGTGCCGGAAATGCCGGGTTCAAAGTGCTGCGGTGCTACAATGCCTCTTCGCGGCATCCGGCCATAAAAGCAGTCTCGGCCACAGTGCCAAAAGGGCGAACGCGAGTTCGCCTTTTTTTACATCCGCCGAGCCATGTTCAGATTCGTCGAAAAACAAAAAGTCCTGATCCAGATCCTGCTGGGCCTCCTTGCGCTGACTTTCGCGGCCTGGGGCATCCAGTCCTACACCCAGTTCCGCAGCCAGAACGACGCGCTTGCGACCGTAGACGGGCTGAAAATCACCCAACGCGAGTACGGCGATGCGCTGCAGCGGCAGCAGCAGCGGCTGCGCCAGATGTTCGGCGACCGGCTCGACCTGGACGCGTTCGACACGCCCCAGACGCGGCGCGCGCTGCTCGAGAGCATGATCGACGATCGCCTGGTCGCCGCGGCGGCGTCCAGGGCGAGGCTCGCGGTCTCGGACGACACGCTGCGCGAG
>JBOIFB010000035.1:0-15648 GCA_050741415.1 Burkholderiales bacterium
GGCCAGGGCATGGCCGAAGCGAAGCAGCGCCTTCTCATAGTCGGCAGCCGCGATGCTTGCGGGTGCGGCATGCCAATATACATAAGCGAGCATGAAATCCTCTCTATCGATGCACCAGAATCGCCGACGCCTGCCGGAGCTGCATGTTCCGCTGCAGCCTCTTCGGCACGCGCGAACGCAGCGCCGCACTCCCTATGATGCCATTGCTCGGCATTTTGCGTCGATCCGGCTCCTGGCGAGGCTGGTCATTTCTGCTCCTCGAACGTCAGGCTGCGCGCATGGCTTCGGGCCGCACCCGCGATCACCGCAGCGATGGTTGCGAGCACGAAGGCAAGCAGAGCGAGGCCGTTCAGGGCCCCGCCCCAGGCGCGCCAATGGGAAAGCGCCATCCAGTCTCGCGCCAGCCGGATCACCAGCGATGCGTGCAGCAGTGCGAGCGGCGCGTAGAAGTACCGGGAATAAGGAACCGCCACGCGCAGCACGGCCAGGTCCGCGACGGGGAGCGGCCACCCCAGCCGCGCCAAGCCTGCCCCCATGTCGGCAAACAGGGACACGAAGGCGAGCAGCAGCAGCGGTATGCGCCACGGCGGGCCGAGGTCGCGGGTCAGCCCCATGACGATGCGGTCCGCAGATTCGCTCCTATTCGAACTTGGCGATGCGGACTCTCCAGATTTTGGGCCCGCTTTCCAGGTATTCCCACTGGAATTTCTCCCCCAGCTCGACCTGGAACTGGTGGTAAAGCGGCTTGGGATCGTGGTCGTTGACGAGCAGGAACGCATCCCCGGGCGCGAGATTGTGGAAAGTATTGAAGATCAGCGGATGACGCTCGCGCGGGATGATGGTTCGTACGTCGATGGTGCTGGTTACGTTGGTTGTCATGAGGGCAATCTCCGGGAGGTTTTGTGGCAAGGTCGGCGATTCGACAGGCAATTCGGCATCGACTTCCATGCCGTTCCTGAAAGCTGTACACAAGATACTGATTAAACCTAGCACGATTTTCTGCCATAATCAATACGGGGGATACATCTTCTGAGTCCTCCGTCCCTGGAGTCCCGTCAATGCGGCTTACGACCTTCTCCGACTACAGCCTGCGAGTGCTGATGTACCTCGGCGTCCACGACGGCCGGCTCGCGACCGTCGGCGAGGTTGCCGCGGCCTACGGGGTTTCGGAAAACCACCTCGTGAAAGTAGTCCACTACCTGGCGCAGCAGGGCTACATCGAGACCATCCGCGGCAAGGGCGGCGGCATGCGCCTGGCGCGGCTGCCCGCGAAAATCAATGTGGGCGAAGTCGTGCGCGGGACGGAGGAGAGCCTCACGCTGGTGGAGTGCTTCGACAAGGCGACTTCCGGCTGCCGCATCGACGCCGCGTGCCTGCTCAAGGGAATGCTAAGCCGGGCGATGGACGCGTTCTTCGCCGCGCTCGATCGCCACACGCTCGCCGATCTGCTGGCGCCAAAACTCAGGCTCGCCAGATTGCTGCCGTTGCCCGAAGCAAGCCTGCGGCGCGGGTGAGCGCAACCGGATCGACTCCATCGCGCCGGCTCGTCGCCGGCCACGCGGTTTTCTTCCCGGCGGCAACGGCCTATGCGATCTTCGTGCTGCCGGCCTCCGTGCTCGCGATGAGCGAACGCACGAGCGCTTTCCCGGCGCTTGCATCCGCGGCGGGACATGCGCACGAGATGCTGTTCGGTTTCGCGCTCGCCGTGGTGGCCGGCAACCAGCTCGGCCCCATGGCTAGATCGCGCCTCGCGCTGCTGTTCGGGCTCTGGGCGATCGCGCGCGCAACGTTTCTCCTTGCCCCGCAAAGCGCCGCGGCAAGCGCAGCGAATATCGCGTTCGCCGCGCTGCTTGCGGCGCAGCTTGCGCCGCGGTTGCTCAGGGCCGCAAAGAAGCTGCGCAACCAGGCTCTTCCCGTGGTGCTGATCGCGATCTGCGGCAGCAGCATTGCATTTCAAGTCGCTTCGCGCGCCGACTACACCATCCTCATTGTTGCGGTCCTGTTTTTCGCGCTCCTGCTGCTCTTCATGGGCGGGCGGCTGATCGCACCGGCGGTCGCCGGTCAGTTCTACCGCCAAGGCGGCAAGCTCGATGCCCGAGTGCAGCCGCGCATCGAATCGGCTCTGATTGCGGTCATGGCGATTGCGGTCGCCGCAGCATCCTTCGGCGACCGGCCTCTGCTTGCCGCAACGGCTGGCGCTGCGACGCTGGCGGCAGGATTGCTCGCGGCAGTGCGCCTGCTGCGCTGGAGGCTGTGGGCGCTGCGCGGGCGACTCGATCTTCTGTGCCTCGCTGCAGGCTATGGCTGGCTCGCCATCGGCCTGATGCTGTTCGGCGCCGCGCTCGCGGCGGGCCGTCAACAGACGACGGCGCTGCACGTCATCATGGTGGGAGGCCTCGGCACCCTGACGCTCAACGTGATGGCGATGACCTGGGCCCTCAGGGCGCGGCAGGATCCCGCACGCGCGTATTTGCCGGTGTGGGGGACGCTCCTGATCGCCGCGGCGACCCTGGCGCGCGCGCTCGCAGGCCTGCGCGTCTACGATGCGCAGGCGCTGCTCGGGTTCGCGTCTCTTTGCTGGAGCGCCGCGTTCGCGCTGCTGCTCATCCGGCTGGCGCGCGTTCGCGCCCGAGGGCCCCAAGCCATCTTCAATCACCGAGCCTGACTTCATCGCCAACGCGAATCGTGCCGCCGCGACCCGTTATCGTCATCGCGATCGCGAAAGTCGGCTTTTCCCGAAGGAAAACGCCGAGCAGCGTTTGCATGATCGGCAGGTCTCGCTTGCCGGTCAGCGGATTGGCGTGGGTGGCGAGACACCTGCTCTTTGCGCTTGCGGCCTGGAAGCTGACCTCCCCGATCTGAACGCTGCGGCCCAGCCATTCCTGCTCCTCCCACGCCTCCAGGCCGTCGAGCGCGATATTCGAGCGGAACCGGTGCTCGCTCAGATCGGGAGCGCCGGCCGCGGCCGCTACTGCCGCCAGGCTCCGGCGTCCGTGCAAAGTCACGTATCCTGCCTCGGCGTCCTGGAAACGAGGCGTAACCCCGTCTCCGACGACTCGCAGCGGAAGTCGATCCGGATGCGAGGAAAGCGGGTTCTGCTCGAGCGCGAGGACGTATTCCCCGATGGCCGAGGCGATGCGCCTGCGCCCCGCGTCATCCAATGCCTCGTCCACCAGGACGCGCCCCTGCAGGCTGATGCGCAGCCGCGGCGTCTCGTGATCGAACTCGAGCCCGAGCCGTGCCAGCCCGGGCGTGTTGACCAGTGCGACGAACTCGTGCTTCGTGCCCCACGCATCGCCGGCAACCGCCGAGCTGGCGAAGCGAAAGCCGAGCACGCGGTCTCCCGCGATTCGACCCCCGTCGAGGACGGACAGCGCCTCGCATTCCTCGGCCGCGAAGCCCTTCACCGGATATCGATACAACGCGCCGACGCGCCTGTGTCTTTGCATTTGCCGGGAAGTGGTTCAGACCATGTCCATCAGGGACATGGCTATAGCAACGGGTCCGAAACTAGCTTTTCTTCCAGCGCGCTGCGGCTGCCTTCTTGGCAATCTGCTTGCGCCTGGCCGGACTGAGCTTGGTAGCCCTAGCCTTCCCACCCCTGAGGCCGCCGAGGCGTCCTAACGCAACCGCAGCCGGGTTCTTGGTGCCCGTCGGCGTTAGTTCCTGCGGCTCGCCTACAGCATCGGCCAGGATGGCCGCCGCAAGCTGGTTGACGTCCTGAGGCTGGCGCTTCTTGCTTGATCGCCTAGGCATGCGCTCATATTAGCACTCCGAGCGCATGTGGATCGCTTGGTAACGGTCAAAGCGGCCCGCTACCCATTTGCCGCGCGATAATTGATGCGCAATCGGATATTCCATGACGAACAGAATCGCCCGCTACCGCGCGAACCTGCAGGGAGAGATCGACAGCGCGGCCATGTATCGCGCGATGGCCGGTCTCGAGCCGCAAGCGGAGCTCGCAGAGATTTTTCGGCGACTCGCGGCCGTGGAGGAGAGCCACGCTGCGTTGTGGCAAAAGCAACTGTCCGACGCGGGCGTGCCCGCTCAAACGCCGCGCCCCGGCTGGCGCGCGAGGCTTCTTATCCGGATCGCCAGGCATTTCGGGCCCGATCTCGTGCTGCCGACCCTTCGAACGCTGGAGCAAATCGACCGTGAGCAGTACGACGACCAGCCTGAATCGCGCGACACGCTGCTTCCCGCGCAGGAGCGCTCCCATGCGCGCCTGCTGAGCCGCCTGAGCGGTGCCGCGCGTACGACCTGGAACGGGCGCGCGTATGCCAGCGTGGAAGGCCGCCACGGCGCCGGGGGCGGCAATGCCCTGCGCGCTGCCGTGCTCGGCGCGAACGACGGCCTGGTGTCGAACCTCAGTCTGGTCATGGGCGTAGCGGGGGCGGCATTCTCGGTCCATACGGTACTCGTGGCCGGACTTGCGGGGCTGATCGCCGGCGCATGTTCGATGGCAATGGGCGAATGGCTGTCCGTGCAAAGCTCGCGCGAGCTCTACCTGAAGCAGATCGCGACGGAAAGGGACGAGCTCGCTCAGGTGCCGGATGAAGAGAAGGAGGAGCTGGTCCTCATCTACCAGTCGAAGGGAATGGACCGCGCGAGCGCCGAGCAGACGGCAGCGCGCGTCATGGCGAACAAGGACGTTGCCCTCGATACGCTCGTTCGGGAAGAGATCGGCGTCAATCCGGCGGATCTCGGCGGGTCCGCGTGGTCCGCCGCCGCGGCTTCGTTCGTCGTCTTCACGCTGGGGGCGATCTTTCCCGTGGCGCCGTTCTTCCTCCTGGGCGGCAACGCCGCCGTGCCGGCGAGCCTGGCGTTGAGCGCGGCAGCGCTGTTCGGCAGCGGAGCGCTGACGAGCGTCTTCACGGGCCGCAGCGCGACGTTCTCCGGCCTGCGGCAGGCGGCCATCGGAATCGCGGCCGCGTGCGTGACTTACGGCCTGGGCAAGCTCCTGGGGGTGTCGATCAGCTAGTGAACCAATGTGGCTCGTCCGCGGCTGATCCGCTAGGCTCCTGCCCAATCCCCCTCTGGAGCCGCAACGTGACCCGCCGCACCCATGTCCTGCTCTGGACCGACTCGAGCGCCGCCTATCTCGATGCGATCGAAGCCGCCGGCCTGTCCGAACGCGTCGCGGCCGATGCCTTGCCGCGCAAGGACAAGCCTTCCGCCGCGCAGCTGGCCCGCACCGAAGCGCTGATGGCCTATGCCGTTGCGCCCGGCGTGCTGGCGGCGATGCCGAAGCTGCGCTGGGTGCAGGCCATGAGCGCCGGGGTGGAGCACTGGCTCGCTTTGCCCGATCTGCCGGAAGATCTGACGCTCACCTGCGCGCGCGGCACGCACCGCGAATCGATGCCGGAGAACATCATCGGCGCACTGCTGTACGTCGCCAAGCCCTACGCGCAGGCGGTCGAGAACCAGAAGCAGCGCAAATGGGTCCAGAAGCCCGCGCAGCCGCTGAGCGGCAAGACCCTCGGCATCCTCTGGGGCTCGGCGCGATCGGCCAGGACGTTGCCCGCATCGCCGCCTTGCTCGGTCTGCGCGTGATCGGCGCCCGGCGCCGGCCGCAGCCCATGACCGATGTGGCCGAGGTCTGGCCGCCCGAGCGCGCGCCCGAGGTGCTGGCCCAGTCCGACTTCCTGCTGCTGCTCCTGCCCTCGACGCCGCAGACCGATAACTTCATCAACGCCGGGCGCCTGGGGATGATGAAGCCGGGCGCCTGGCTGCTGAATTTCGGCCGCGGCCATCTGATCGAGGACGATGACCTGATCGCGGCGGTGAAGGCAAGCAGGATCGCCGGCGCGGTGCTCGACGTGTACCGGCAGGAGCCGCTGCCCGCCGAGCACCCGTTCTGGAGCACCGAGGGGATCATCGTGCTGCCCCACATCGGCGGACCTCATCCGCAGCGCGACAGGTTCGTCGCGCGCCTTTTCGTCGAAAACCTGCGCCGTTTCCTGGAGGACGAGCCGCTCAAGGAAGTGGTGGACCGCAAAGCGGGCTACTGACCCGAGTGCTCGCTGGGCAGCGCTTCCGCCCCGCGACGGTGTAATACGCCTGGATCGATTCAAACCGCGCGAGCCGGAGCCGCTCGGAGATCCCGCGCCGTGTATCGCCGTTTGCCCGCGAGCGGCGCATTTGATAACGTTGCGGCGCGCTTACGCGCCAACGATTAATTTGGAGGAGGGAATCATGCGGCTCATCAAGACCATTATCGGCGCCGGCGCGGCGGGCGTTCTGCTGGCGACGCTCTTGCCCCCGGCCCGGGCGGCAGACGAGATCAAGGCCGGCTCGATCACCAACAGCCCGCCGATGATCTCCTACGCCTCCGACGGCACCACGCTGCAGGGTGCGATCGTCGACCTGGCGCAGGCGATGAGCCGCAAAATGGGGCGCAAGATCGTGTTCGAGTCGATCCCGTTCAAGGGCCTGCTGCCGGCGATGGAGGCCAAGCGGATCGACATCACCTTCACCCTGATGAACGACACGCCGGAGCGCGAGAAGCTGATCGACTTCGTCGATTTCTTCAACCTCGGTACCATGCTGCTGGTGCAAAAGGGCAACCCGCAGCACATCGAGAGCCTAGATTCGGCCTGCGGCAAGACCGTGTCCACGGTGCAGGGCTCGACCCAGGTGGCGCTGGTGAACGAGACCAACGAGAAGTGCAAGATCGCCGGCAAGCCGCCGATCGAGAACCTGCAGTACGCGCAGCCCGCCGACGCGCGGCTGCAGGTGCAATCGGGCCATGTGGCCGCGTTCCTGGGCAACTCGCCGGTGATGGTGTACCTCGCCAAGACCGCCGGCGGAGGCACCATTTTCGACGTGGTGCAGGGGCACGTGTATCAGCCCGTGCCGCTCGGCATCGGGGTCGCCAAGTCGGACACTCGGCTGCGCGACGAGCTCAAGAACGCGCTCGATGCGCTGATCGCCGACGGCAGCTACCGCAAGATTCTCGAGAAGCACGGCGTGGCGGACGGCGCAGTCACTTCGGCCACGATCAACGGCGGAGCGAACCTCAAGCTGTAGCGGCGTGCGACCGCCCATGACGCGCGTCGTCCCGCTGCGGCGGCCCTGGCTCTGGCTCGGCAGCGCAGTGGTGCTGGTGCTGGCGGCGCTGCTCGCCTTGTCGGTGTGGCGCAACCCCAACATCCAGCACGGCGTGATCCTGCAGTACCAGTTCGCGCCGGCGATCCTGCAAGGGCTGCGCACCACCGTCGTGCTCGCGCTGCTGGCGGCCGCGATCGGCGCCGCGCTCGGCGTGCTGCTCGCGGTCATGCGCCTGTCGCCGAGCCCGGTGCTGCGCCTGGCGAGCGGCTTCTATACCTGGCTGCTGCGCGGCACGCCGCTGCTGGTGCAGATCCTGATCTGGGGCAACCTCGCGCTGCTGTTCGAGCACATCGGGCCGTTCCGCACCAACGACCTGCTGACGCCGTTCGTCGCCTCGGTCATCGCGCTCGGCCTGAACGAGGGCGCCTACATGGCGGAAATCGTGCGCGCGGGCATCATCGCGGTCGACCGCGGCCAGAACGACGCCGCGCTCGCGCTCGGCATGTCGCACCCGCTCGCACTGCGGCGCATCATCCTGCCGCAGGCGCTGCGCGTCATCCTGCCGCCGGCCGGCAACCAGTTCATCTCGCTGCTCAAGGCGACCTCGCTGGTGTCGGTCATCGCCGGCGGCGACCTGTTGACCGCGGCGGAGAACATTTCGTCGGCCAACCTGCACACCATCGAGCTGATGCTGGTGGCGACCTTCTGGTACCTGGTGCTGACCACGATCACCAGCCTGGGCCAGCATTACCTCGAGCGCCGGCTCGGCCGCGCGGGCGTGGGGATGCATGCCGCCCGCTGAGGCGCCGCCGGTGCGCGCCATGGTGCGCGCGCTGGACGTGCACAAGCGCTACCGGCGCGAGGAAGTGCTCAAGGGCATCGACCTGGAAGTGACGAGCGGCGAAGTGCTGTGCCTGATCGGCCCCTCGGGCTCGGGCAAGAGCACCTTCCTGCGCTGCATCAACCATCTCGAAAAAATCGACGCCGGGCGCCTGTACGTCGACGGCGAGCTGGTGGGCTACCGCGAGCGCGGCGACCTGCTGTATGAAATGCACCCGCGCGAGATCTGCCGCCAGCGCGCCGGCATCGGCATGGTGTTCCAGCGCTTCAACCTGTTTCCGCACCTGACCGCGCTCGAGAACGTGATCGAGGCGCCGCTCAGGGTGCGGCGCGAACCGAAGCCCCGGGCGATCGAGCACGCGCGGGCGCTGCTGGCGCGGGTCGGCCTGCAGGACAAGGCCGACGCCTATCCCAGCCGCCTCTCGGGCGGGCAGCAGCAGCGCGTGGCGATCGCGCGCGCGCTGGCGATGCGGCCCAAGCTGCTGCTGTTCGACGAGCCGACCTCGGCGCTCGATCCCGAGCTGGTGGGCGAGGTGCTGGGCGTTATGCGTGCGCTGGCCGACGAGGGCATGACCATGATCGTGGTGACGCACGAGATGGCGTTCGCGCGCGACGCGGGCGACACGGTCGCCTTCATGGACGGCGGCGTGATCGTCGAGTCCGGCCCGCCGGACGAAATCCTGTCCCACCCGCGCCACGAGCGCACGCGCGCCTTCCTGTCGCGCGTCCTGCTGCGCGGCGGGCGTTCGTCGCCTGCCGGCGCGGTTCATCCCGCGTAACGGCCGCTTCGTCGCAGCGCGATTGTGCCGCCCGGCGGCAGCAGGGACAATCTCGCCACTCATAGTCAGGAAGGAAGACGAATGTCCGACCAGGTAGCGCGCCTGCGCGAGGTGGTGAAGACTTACGACGACGAGGGCCTGCGGGTGACCGCGGTCGCCGGGATCACTTTCGACATCCCGCGCCAGCGCTTCGCCATGATCGTCGGGCCCTCGGGCAGCGGCAAGACGACGCTGCTCAACCTGCTGGGCTGCATCGACACGCCGAGCTCGGGCCGGATCGAGGTCTGCGGCGAGGACGTGGCGGCGCTGTCGGACGACGCGGTGTCGGATTTCCGCTCGCGCCACATCGGCTTCATCTTCCAGAACTTCAACCTGGTGCCGGTATTCTCGGCCTACGAGAACGTCGAGTATCCGCTCCTGCTGCTCGGCACGGGGGCGGGCGAGCGGCGCGAGCGCACCGAGGCGATGCTCGAGTCGGTCGGTCTGAGCGCGCAGCGCGAGCACCGCCCGAGCCAGCTGAGCGGCGGGCAGAAGCAGCGCGTGGCGATCGCGCGCGCCCTGGTGAAGGGCCCAGAGCTGGTGCTGGCGGACGAGCCGACCGCGAACCTGGACAGCCACACCGGCGCCGCGATCATCGAGCTGATGCGCAAGGTGCAGCACGAGCAGGCCGCGACCTTCATCTTCTCCACCCACGACCCGCAGCTGATATCGCACGCCGAGGAGACCTACGCCATCCGCGACGGCAAGCTGGTCGAGCGCCGTTCGGAGGCCGCATGAGCCTCCTGCTCAAGATCGCCTCGCGCAACATCCTGCGCAACGGGCGCCGCTCGCTCATGACCACGCTCGCGATCGCGGTCGGTGCGGTGGCGATGCTGCTGTTCGGCGAGTTCATCGCTTTCATGATCCTCGGCCTGCAGACCACCATGGTGCAGAGGATCGGCCACCTGAGCGTGTCGCGCACGGGATATTTCGAGCTCGGCTCGGGCAACCCCGCGCTGTACGGCATCTCGCGCTATCGCGAGGTGATCCGCCTCATCGAGGACGACCCCATGCTCAAGCCGATGCTCAACGTGGCGACGCCGAGCGTGACCCTGTTCGGTATCGCGGGCAACTTCGACGTCGACGCCTCGAAGACCTTCTTCGGCTCGGGCGTGGTGCCCTCGGACCGCGAGCGCATGCGGCACTGGAACGAGTACGGCTTTGATCGCACCCGGCCCGCGCAGGCGCCTGCGATGAGCGATGCCGAGCCCTCGCGCGGCGTGATCGGGGTAGGCCTCGCGCGCATTCTCGGCCTGTGCCAGCGGCTCGAGCTGGGCAACTGCGCCTCGCCTCCGAATTCGGCGCCCGCGGCGAAGGAGCAGGCGGTGCAGGACCGGGCAGTGGAGAGCTTCAGCGAGCTCGCAAAGCGCGACCTCGAGCCGGCGCGCGCCATGCCCGGCCGCGGCCTGCCGCGCATCGACCTGCTGGCGGCGACCGCGGGCGGGGCGCCCAACGTGGTGAGCCTGTACGTCGCGCGCGCCGAGCCGCAGGGCGTCAAGGAGCTCGACGACAGCTACGTGGTGATGCACATCGACCTGGCGCAGCAGCTGCTCTACGGCCGCGGCGAGCACAAGGCCGTCTCGCTCGTGCTGCAGCTGCATCGCAGCGAGGACATTCCCGCGGCGCGCGCGCGCCTCGCGGCGCTGTTCAAGCAGCACGGGCTCGACCTCGAAGTGCACGACTTCACCGAGCTGCAGCCGGTGTACAAGCAGATCATCGGTATGATGGGTGCGATCTTCAGCTTCATCGCCGCGATCATGGGCGTGATCGTGCTGTTCACCGTGGTCAACACGATGAGCATGAGCGTCATGGAGCGGGTCAACGAAATCGGCACCACGCGCGCGCTGGGCGTGCGCCGCGCCGGAATCCGGCGCCAGTTCGTCGCCGAGGGGGCGCTGCTCGGCATTCTCGGCGCAAGCGCCGGACTGCTGCTCGGCGCGGCGGTCGCGTACGCGGTCAACCGCGCCGGCCTGACCTGGACTCCGCCGATGCAGGCCCGGCCGGTGCCGCTGCGGCTGCTGGCGACGGGAATGCATTCGCTCGTGATCGGGGTCTGGCTCGGGCTGGTGGCGCTGGCCACCGTCGCCGCGCTGATTCCCGCCAACCGGGCGGCGCGCATGCCCGTGGTCGACGCCTTGAGGCACGTATGAGATTTCTTGCCTTGAGCTTCTTGTTGATCGCCTACGGAGCCGCGGCGGCCGATCCGACCGCCCAGGAGATCGTCGCCGCCTCGGACAAGGTGCGCAATCCCGGGCAGCCGTTCCGCCTCACCAGCACGCTGCTGGAATACGTCGCGGGCAAGGCGCGCGACCGCGTGGTGCTCACGGTCTACGCCAAGGAGGACGCGCTGACGCGCCAGTTCAAGAACCTGGTGCGCTACGCCGAGCCCCCGCGCGACGCGGGCAAGATGGTGCTGCTCGACGGCACCCGGATGTGGTTCTACGACCCTGCGTCGAAGGTCAGCATCCGCATCTCGCCCCAGCAGCGCCTGATCGGGCAAGCCTCCAACGGCGACGTCGTGACCGTCAACCTGGCGCGCGACTACCGCGCCACGATTGCCGGCGAGGAAACGCTCAAGGACGCCGATCGCAAGGAGCGCGACTGCTGGCGCCTGGAGCTCGCCGCGGCCACCGAGGATGCGATCTACAGCCGCATCGAGTACTGGGTCGAGCGCGCAAGTTTCCGCCCGGTGAAGGGCAAGTACTACTCCGACAGCGGGCGGCTGCTGAAGATCGCCTACTTCCGCGACTACCGCGAAGAGCTGGGCGGGACGCGGCCGACCGAGACCATCATCATCGACGCCGTCGACCCCAACCTGGTGACGACCATGAAGAGCTCGGATTACCGATTCGCGACGATCCCGGAGGCCTGGTTCCAGCGCGAGTTCCTGCCGCGCCTGAAGGTTGACTGATGGGTCGACGGATGCGCGCCGCAGCCGGCGCGTTCGCCGCGGCGATCGCATGCGCCGTCCCGGCCGCGCAGGCGGACGACGTCGATCTCATTCCGCAGGCCGTCCGGCAGGCCGCGCCCGCACCGCCCGTTGCGTCCGCGCGCGCGGTGAAGCTGAGCCTCGAGGATGCGCTTAGCCTGTGGTCGCTGCGCGCCCCCGTGGTGCCGGTTCCCGGCGGCGCGAGCATCGACGCGCGCAACCGCACCAGCCTCGACTTGCGGGGCCGCTGGCGCATGCAGGGCGATCTCGAGTTCAGCTTCAGTGACCGCCTGAGTGCCGTCGAGCAGAACAACTTCGCGTTTCCCTCCAGCCAGACCCCGCGCAACGACTGGCGCGAGGGCTATTTCACCTGGGAGCCGGCGCCGCGCGGCTACCTCGAGGCTGGGCGCATCAACGTGAGGAACGGCGTCGCGCTGGGCTTCAACCCGACCGATTTCTTCAAGACCCGCACGCTGGTCGACCAGATCTCGCAGGATCCTTCGGCCCTGCGCGAGAACCGGCTCGGCACCTTCATGCTGCGCGGCGAGAAGATCGGCGCGGGCGGCTCGGCCAGCATCGCCTGGGCGCCGCGGCTGTACTCGCCCGCGCCGCTCCCGGGCGCGGCGCCTGTGGCCGGGCTGCGCGCCGGGCTGGAGCGCACCAACGCGGCCGACCGGCTGCTGCTCGGCACGAGCTTCGAGCTCGCGGGGCTCAACCCGCAAGTTCTGCTTTACCGCGACGACGACGGCACCCGGCTCGGGCTGAACCTGTCGCGCGTGTTGGGCAGGAGCGTGGTGCTGTACGCGGAGTGGGCGGGCGGGCGCTCGCGGAACCTGATCGCGCGCGCGCTCGCCTACGGCCGCGAGACCGGCACGCTGCCGGCGAACGCGCCGCCGGTGCTGCCGACCGACCCGGATGAGAAGTTCCGCAACGACCTCGCGCTCGGGTTTTCCTGGACCGGCACGGCGAAGTTCACCATCAATGCGGAATATCTTTATCACCAGGCCGGGCTCTCGCGCCAGGACTGGCGCAACTGGTTCGCGACCGGAGCGGCGCAGGCCGGCTCGCTGCCGGTGACCGGCGCGCTGTGGTACCTGCGCGCCTACGCCGCCGACCAGCAGGAGCCGGCGACGCGCGAGCAGTTGTTCCTGCGCGCGGCCTGGAGCGACGCTTTCGTGCCGCAGCTGGAGCTGAGCGCGCTCGCGTTCGTCAACCTCTACGATCGCTCGGCGCTGGCGCAGCTCGGCGCGAGCTACTACCTGTCGGACGCCTGGACGCTCGGCGCCTATCTGAGCGCGAACCTCGGCCGCGCCGACAGCGAGCACGGCAGCCTGCCGCAGGCGCGCAGCGCGGTGCTGCAGGCGCTGCACTACTTCTAGCGCGCGCTCTGACTGGGTCAGCCCTTCAGCTCGGGAAAATCCTCCTCCCAATACTCGTTCTTGCGCCGCGCCTCGCCCTGCCGTTCGTTCTCGGCGGCGCGCAGCTGGACGCGCCGGATCTTGCCCGAGATGGTCTTGGGCAGGTCGGAAAACTCGATGCGGCGGATGCGCTTGAACGCTGCCAGCCGCTCGCGCGTGAAGCGCAGGATCGAGAGCGCGGTCGCGCGCGAGGGCTCGAAGCCGGGCTTGAGCACCAGGTAGGCCTTGGGCACCGAAAGGCGCAGCGCGTGCGGGCTGGGCACCACCGCCGCCTCGGCCACCGCCTCGTGCTCGATCAGCGCGCTCTCGAGCTCGAACGGGCTGATGCGGTAGTCGGCGCTTTTGAACACGTCGTCGGCGCGGCCGACGTACCAGTAGTAGCCGTCGCCGTCGCGCGAGGCGACGTCCGCGGTGCGGTAGTAGGCGCCGCCGAGCAGCTCGCGGCTGCGCTCCGGATTGTCGAGGTAGCCGGTCATCAGGCCGATCGGGCGCGGCTCGAGCCTGATCGCGACCTCGCCTTCATCGGCGGGGCGCTCGCTCGTCACGTCCAGCAGCTCGATCTGGAAGCCCGGCAGCGGCCGCCCCATCGAGCCGACTTTGACCGTCTGCCCCGGCGAATTGCCGAGCTGCGCCGTGGTCTCGGTCTGGCCGTAGCCGTCGCGCACCGTGATGCCCCAGGCCGCCTGCACGCGCTCGATCACCTCCGGGTTGAGCGGCTCGCCTGCGCTCGCAAGCTCGCGCAGCTTGACCGGCCAGGACTTGAGGTCCTCCAGGATCAGCATGCGCCACACGGTGGGGGGCGCGCAAAGCGTGCTCACGCCGTAGCGCACCAGCGCGTCGAGCGTTTTCTTCGCGTCGAAGCGCGCCAGATTGTAGAGAAAGATCGTCGCACCCGCGTTCCACGGCGCGAAAAAGCAGCTCCAGGCGTGCTTGGCCCAGCCCGGCGAGCTGATGTTGAAGTGCACGTCGCCTTCGCGCAATCCGAGCCAGTACATGGTCGACAGGTGCCCGACCGGGTAGCTCTGCTGCGTGTGCTGCACCATTTTCGGCTTCGCGGTGGTGCCCGAGGTGAAATAGAGCAGGAAGGGATCGTCGGCGCGCGTCGCGCCCTCGGGCGCGAAGTCCGCCTGCATCGAAGCGGCCCGCGCGAACGGCGTCCAGCCCGGGGCTTCGCCGCCCACGAGGATGCGCGAGTACTCACCCGGCACGTCGGCGAACTTGCCGCTCGCGGCCGTGTCGGCCACCACGTGCCGAATTCTGCCGCGCTCGATGCGGTCGACCAGGTCGGCCCGAGTGAGCTGGGTGGTGGCCGGGCTCACGACCGCGCCGAGCTTCATCGCCGCGAGCGTGATTTCCCACAGCGGCACGACGTTCGGCAGCATGATCAGCATGCAGTCGCCGCGCCGCACGCCGCTTGCGCGCAGGAGGTTGGCGACCCGATTGGAGCGCTCGCGCATCTCGGCGAAGCTGACCCGCGCCTCGCCGCCGTCTTCGTCTACGACCCACAGCGCGCAGCGCGGATTGCCGCGCGCGATGACGTCGAAATAGTCCAACGCCCAGTTAAACTCGGCCAGCCGCGGCCAACGGAAGCCGGCGTAGGCCGCGGCGTAGTCTGCGCGCTGGTCGATCAGGAAGTCGCGGGCTTGCAGGAAGCTTTCGGTTGCGCTCATTTTTTTCTTTCTCCTGGAGTGCCGATGATATTCGCCGCCGCAGGATTTACAAAGCCGCACTCAGCTTCGCTTAAGATTTCGCCGCTAGGCTTATGCTCAATCGTCGTCTTGAAGGGAGTCACCCCCTGAACCCGTCTCTCGCGGGCCGCGCCGCTTCGGCGCTGGCCATGCTCCTTCTCGTCCTGCCGCTTGGCGCGCGCGCGGGCGCCGGCGGGCAGGTGCTGCGCGCCACGCTCGGCAACGGGCTGCGCGTGGTGATCGTGCGCAACACGCTCGCGCCGGTGGTGACGACCGAGATCAACTATCTGGTCGGCTCGAACGAGGCGCCTGCGGGCTTCCCCGGCATGGCGCATGCCCAGGAGCACATGATGTTCCGGGGCAGCCCCGGGCTGTCGCAGGCGCAGCTGGCCGAGATCAGCGCCGGAATCGGCGGCGACTTCGACGCCGACACGCAGCAGACGGTGACGCAGTACTTCTTCACCGTGCCGGCGCAGGACCTCGACGTGGCGCTGCACCTGGAGGCGATCCGCATGCGCGGCGTGCTCGATGAGCAGTCCGACTGGGAGCGCGAGCGCCCGGCGATCGAGCAGGAAGTGGCGCAGGACCTGTCCAATCCGCAGTACCTGATGGCCACCGACCTGCTCGCGGCGGCGTTCAAGGGCACGCCCTACGCGCACGATGCGCTCGGCACGCACGATTCGTTCGAGCGCACCACCGGCGCCATGCTCAAGAAGTTCCACCGCGACTGGTACGCGCCCAACAACGCGGTGCTGGTGGTGGTCGGCGATCTCGACCCCGCGGTGACGCTGACGCGCGTGGCGCGGCTGTTCGACGCGCTCCCGCGCAAGCCGCTGCCGCCGCGGCCCGAGATCCGCCTTCAGCCGGTGGCCGCGCAGACCCTGCGCCGCGACACCGACCAGGCC
>JBOIFB010000036.1:0-15621 GCA_050741415.1 Burkholderiales bacterium
CTGCAAGCTCGCCCAGGTTCGCGCGTTGGGCCCCGCTGCGCACCTCGGCCAGGCGCGCCTCGATTCCGGCGCGGTCCAGGTTGGTGACCAGCTTCAGCGTCTTGTCGTGCATGCTCATGGCGCTCTCCTTGCGCGGCGGGGTGTGGCGATCTTAGCCAGTTGGGGACGGATTGGCTAGCCGATGCGCCGGTAGCGGCCGGCCTCCATGCGCACGCCACCCTCGGCCGCGAGCTTGTCCAGGTGCGCCTGCAGGGAGCGCGCGGCGACTGCGTGCAGCCTGGCCGGCACATCGTCGTACACGGCGGGCAGCAGCGCTTCGAGCGTCGCCTCGCCGAGGCTCGCCAACGCGGCGACGACCTTCGCTTCGCGCGCGAGGCGATGCGCGATCAGGCGCCGCAATTCCTTGTGCGTGGCACCGATCAGGTAGCCGTGTCCCGGCGCGAAAATCGAGCACTCCTCGGCCAGCAGCGCCTCGAGCGACGCGAGGTAGGCGCGCATGTCGCCGTCGGGCGGATTGATCACGACCGTCGAGCCCTGCATCACGTGATCGCCGGTGAACAACATCCCGGTCTGCTCGAGCAGGTAGCAAACGTGGTTCGACGCGTGACCTGGCGTGTGCAGCGCGCGCAGCGAGATTTCCTCCAGCGCGAGCGTCTCGCCGTGCGCGGGCACGCGCTCGGGCGCGAAGCCCTGGTCCTGACTCGCGCCCGCCGGTGCCGGGCGGCCGATCAGGAGCGCGCCGGTGGCGGCGCGGATCGCGGCCGCAGCGGGCGAATGGTCGAGGTGGGTGTGGGTGCACAGCACCCATTGGATGCGGCCCGTGCCGGCGGCGAGCACCGCCTCGATGTGCGAGTCGATCGCGGGCCCGGGATCGATCACGGCCAGGTCGCGCTCGCCCACCAGGTAAGTATTGGTGCCGGGGCCTGTCATCAGGCCGGGGTTTGGCGCGGTGATGCGCGTTACCCAGCGGTCAAGCCGCTTGGAGGCGCCTGGCACGATTTCGTAGCTCGTGTTGCCGCTTTCGTCCGGATCGCACCAGTGAATCTCGAAGTACTGCGGGTCGGCGCGCCGGAACAGCCTTGCGCCGTCCTTGCCCTGGGCCCAGCAGGCCCGGTTGGTCTCGATCTCCGGCAGCGCCCTCACGTGCTCGAAGGCATCGAACGGGCGCGAGAAACGCGCCAGCTCACCCAGCGTGTGCTTGGTGGCAAACACCAGCTCTATCCTGCCTTGCGCGTTTCGCTCGAGCGCCTCCTGCGGCGGCAACCAGAGGTTGTGGATCGTCTCCGAATTGTCGTGCGAGCCCGCCTGGCCCGGCGGTGCGATGGCGACGAAAAAGCGCGTGTCGAAGCGGCGCGAGCGCCCCGGTGCGGTGATCCAGTGGCCGAAGTAGGCCAGTTGGTGCGCCGGCACGATCAGCCGTTCGCGCTCGAGGAATTCCGCGAACGACAGCTCGCCCGCGTTGAGCGGCGCGCGCAGGTGATCGAGCGCGGCGGCACGCTCTGCGCTCACCGGTCGTCGCTGCTCGTCCCATGCGATCAGGATGCCGGCCTCTTCGAAGCATTCGCGCACCGCAGCGACCCAGTAGGCGAGGCCGCCCGAGGCGATTCCGAGCCGCGCGCTCGCGTCGCCGTCGTTCAGACCCACCACGCGTCGCGCGACGCGCGCATCGGCGTCGTCGTCGATGGCGCCGCCCGGGAAAACGTAGGCGCCGGCGAGGAAGGCCGCGCCGCGGGTTCGCTGGAGCATGAACACTTCGAGCCCGCTTTGGGCTTCGCGCAGCAGGGCGAGCGTCGCTGCAGGTCGCGCGGCCGGGGTCACGCGGTGCGTCCGGCGCGGTCCTTGTCGTTCTGCGCTTTGATCAGCTCGCGCATTTTCTGCCAGTCGGCGTCCGAGAGCTTGTCCAGCTCGGTGAACGAGCCGCCGTTCGCGAGGTAGCCGCCGCCGTCGATCGCGATCGTCTCGCCAGTGAGATATTCGCAGCCGTCGGCCATCAGGAAGGCAGCAAGATTCTGCAGCTCGGGCATCTGGCCGATGCGCCGCATCGGGATGGTGCGCGTAGCGTCCTCGAAGCTGCCGTCCGGGCGCAGGCGTTTGGATGCGCCCTCGGTCGGAAACGGACCCGGCGCGATCGCGTTGAGGCGGATACCGTACCGGCCCCATTCGACCGCCAGCGACTTGGTCATCACGTGCAGCGCCGCTTTCGACATGGCCGAAGGGACGACGTAAGGCGAACCGGTCCAGACCCAGGTCACCAGGATCGAGATCACCGACCCCTTGTGTCCGCCCGCGATCCAGCGTCGCCCGACCCCGTGGGTGACGTAAAACGTGCCGTGAAAGACGATGTTGGCGATCGCGTTGAAGCCGTTCGGCGTCAGGTCCTTGGTCGGGCTGATGAAGTTGCCCGCCGCGTTGTTGACCAGGCCGGTGAGAGGCCCGGCTTCTTCCCAGATGCGCTGCACCATCGCATCCACCGCCTGCGCGTCGCGAATGTCGACCGAGTGTGTGCGCACCGTGCCGCCGTGCAGGCCCATGAGCTCCTTCGCGGTCTGCTCGAGTACCGGACCGCGCCGGCCGGCGATCCACACCTCCGCTCCCAGTTCGAGGTACTTGGCCGCGATCTCCTTGCCCAGGCCGGTGCCGCCGCCGGTGACGAGGATCCTCTTGCCAGTGAACAGACCTTCCTTGAACATGCGCGCCGCCTTATACCGTAAGCACCAGCTTGCCGATGTGCTGCGAGGACTCCATCAGCCTGTGCGCTTCGGCGGCCTGGGCGAGCGGGAAGGTCTTGTAGATCACCGATTTGATCTTGCCGCCCTCGATCAGCGGCCAGACATGCTGGCGCAGGCTCGCCGCGACCGCGCCCTTGAATTCGACCGGGCGCGGACGCAGCGTCGAGCCGGTAAGAGTGAGGCGGCGGCGCATCACCTCGTTGATGTCGAGCTCGGTTTTGGGCCCGCGCAGGAAGGCGATGAATACCAGCCGCCCTTCTTCCGCCAGGCACTTGAGCTCCTTCGGCACGTAATCGCCGCCCACCATGTCGAGGATTACGTTCACCCCCTTGCCTCCGGTGGCGGTCAGCACTTCGGCCAGGAAATCCTGCGTGCGGTAGTTGATCGCTTTGTCGGCGCCGAGCTTGACGCAGGCGGCGCACTTGTCGTCGCTGCCGGCGGTCGCGAGCACGCGGTTTCCCATCGCTCTCGCGATCTGGATCGCGGTGACGCCGATGCCCGAGGAGCCGCCGTGCACCAGCAGCGTCTCGCCGACTTTCAGCCTGCCGCGGTCGTATACGTTCGACCACACGGTGAAGAAGGTTTCGGGCAGCGACGCGGCCTCGATCAGCGACAGTCCCCTGGGCACCGGCAGCGCCTGCACTTCGGGCACTACGCAGTACTCGGCGTAGCCGCCGCCATGGGCGAGCGCACACACCTTGTCCCCGAGCTTCCAGCGGTTCGCTTGCGCGCCGCAGGCGACGACTTCGCCTGCGATCTCCAGTCCCGGCAAGTCCGAGGCGTCCGGCGGCACGGCGTACAGTCCCTGGCGCTGTAGCAAGTCGGGGCGGTTGACCCCGGCTGCGGTGACCTTGACCAGGATTTCGTTCGGCTTCGGCGTCGGCAGCGGACGCTCGGTCGGCACCAGCGCTTCCGGTCCGCCGGGTTTCACGATCTCGACCGCGCGCATCTTGCTTGGCAATGTCATTGTGGCTCCTGAATGAGCGGGCGAGTTTAGCGCAGCCGCTGGCGCGCGGCCCAATCGAGGTCCACGTTGCCGCCTGAGAGGATCACGCCGACGCGCAGCCCCGCGGCGTCGAGCTTGCCGCGCAGCAGGGCGCAGGCCGCGAGCGCTCCGGTCGGCTCCACCACCAGCTTCATCCGTTGCCACAGGAAGAACATCGCTTCGAGCAGCTCTTCGTCGGTCACGGTGAGCATGTCGTCGACGTAGTGCAGCACGAGCGGAAAAGTGTGTTCCCCGAGCGACGGGGCGCGTGCGCCGTCGGCGATGGTGTCGGGGTTGTGCACCGACTGCAGGGTTTTCGACCTGAATGAGCGCGTGGCGTCGTCGCCCGCGGCCGGCTCGACCCCGATCACGCGGCAATCCGGATTCATTCGTCGCACCGCGACCGCGCAGCCCGAGAGCAGTCCGCCGCCGCCGCAGGGCACCAGCAAGGCATCCAGCGGCCCCGCGTCCTCGATCAGCTCCTTGGCCGCGGTGCCCTGGCCGGCGATGACGTGCGGATGGTCGAAGGGCGGCACCATGGTCAGTCCCCGCTCGGCGCCGAGCCTGCGCGCGATTTCCTCGCGCGCCGCGGTCTTCGGGTCGTAGGTGACGACCTCCGCGCCGTAGCCGCGCGTCGCCTCGAGCTTGACGCGCGGCGCGTCGGCGGGCATGACGATGGTCGCCGCGACGCCGAGCAGCCGGCCAGCGAGCGCTACCGCCTGCGCATGGTTGCCGGACGAGTAAGTCACCACCCCGCGCCGCTTTTCGTCCTCGCTCAGCTGCGCCAGGGCGTTGTAAGCGCCGCGGAACTTGAACGCACCCATGCGTTGCAGGTTCTCGCACTTGAAGCGCACGCTTGCGCCGGTAAGAGCGTCGATCGTGCTCGAGGCGAGCACGGGGGTGCGGTGGGCCACGCCGCGCAGGCGCGCGTGCGCCGCCTCGATGTCGTCGAACGAGACCGAAAGGCTCACGCCTCGCCCCCGTGAGCCAGGATGCGCGCCAAAACGTTCCTCGGGGTACGCAGGATGGTCGTCATTGCAGGATTGTAGAATGAGCGCATGGACTACTCCACATACCAAGACCTGAAGATCCGGCGCATAGAGCCCGGGATCCTGGAAATCGTGATGGGCGAGGAGGGCGGCAAGCTCTCGATCGCAACCGCGCGCCTGCACGCCGAGCTGGCGCGCGTCTGGATCGACGTGGACCGCGACCCCGATACGCGGGTCGCGATCCTGCGCGGCGCGGGCAAGGGCTTCTCCGCCGGCGGCGACCTATCGATGGTCGAACAAATCACGACCGACTTCGCCGCGCGTGCGCGCGTCTGGCGCGAGGCGCGCGACCTGGTATACAACGTGATCAACTGCTCGAAGATGGTGGTCTCCGCAATGCACGGCCCTGCCGTCGGTGCGGGACTGGTCGCGGGGCTGCTTGCCGACGTGTCCATCGCGGCGAAAAACGCGCGCATCATCGACGGCCACACCCGACTCGGCGTGGCGGCGGGCGACCACGCCGCAATCGTGTGGCCTTTGCTGTGCGGCATGGCCAAGGCGAAGTACTACCTGCTTACCTGCGAGCAGGTGAGCGGCGAGGAGGCCGAGCGCATCGGGCTGGTGTCGCTTTGCTGCGATGAGGCCGAGCTGCAGGCAAAGGCGCTTGACGTGGCACGCAAGCTCGCGGCGGGTGCGCAGACGGCGCTGCGCTGGACCAAGTACAGCCTCAACAACTGGCTGCGCCTGGCGGGGCCGAGCTTCGACGCCTCGCTCGCGCTCGAGTTCCTCGGCTTCAGCGGGCCCGAAGTGAAAGAAGGCATCGCCTCGCACCGCGAAAAGAGAAAGCCGTCGTTCCCGCCGGCGCCGGAGGAATTCTAGCCGTTGCCACTGAAATCGAGCGAGCCGCCGGCACCGGCCGACGGCGCACCCGGCTTCGCTTCGTCCGGCGCATCCGGCGCCGCGCCGCCTCCGGCGTCGCCGCCAAGCAGCCGCACCAGCTCGCGCGCCACGGCGTCGATGTCCGGCCCGACGCGCCCCATGTACGACAGCAGCATCCGGACCGGAAGATCGATCAGCGTTGGATTGGGATGGTCGCGCAGGTGCGATACGTTCTGGATTGCGGGCAGCACGTAGTTGCTGCGCGTTCCGGGGGTGGCCGTCTCGAGCCCCAGCACCACGGCCGCCTGCGCGCGGGCGATGCCGGAGAGCAACTCGGCGAGCTGTTGCGCGGAGATTTGCAGCATGGCGATCCTCCAGGGGAAAAGACCAGCTCGAAACCGGCGATGCGCGATGTTAACATCGGCCCGAATTTCTCATAAAGCGCGCATCGAATGCTGAAGCGGGTGCTTCAGACCATACTCCTGCTCCTTGCCGGCGCCGCTGCCGCGCTCGCGCTTCATACGTCGCTCACTCGGGGAGACACAATGTTTGCGGGCAAACGTCCAACCAACCTCGGCCTGCACGACGGCAGGCTCGCGCCGTGCAGGCGCTCGCCGAACTGCGTTTCGTCGCAGGCCGATGCGACAGACGCGGTGCACTACGTTGCGCCGATACCGTTCAAGGGCGCCCCGGTCGAAGCGATGGCCGCGGTGCGGCGGGCGGTGGACGGCATGCCGCGCGCTACCGTGCTGCGCCACGAGCCGGACTATCTCTACGCTCAGTTCCGCTCGCGCCTGCTGGGCTTCGTGGATGACGTCGAGTTCGCGTACGACGCAAAAGCCGGTGTGATCCAGGTGCGCTCCGCATCGCGCCTGGGACGGCGGGACTTCGGCGTCAACCGCGCGCGCATCGAGGCGATCCGTGCGCTGATCCTGCGCCGCGTCAGCACCTGAGCTCGAGCATCACCGGCTGGTGGTCGGAGGCCTGCGTCCGGGCGTCGATCGCAAGCGTGACTACGCGCGGCGCTAGGTCCTCGCTCAGCAGGATGAAATCGCAACAATAGGGCGCTTCGCCGCGCGACTCGTCGTACAGGCGAAAGGTCGGGGGGTGCGCCGCCCCCGGATGCAGGTGTTGCCAGGCATCGATCAGGCGCGGCACCCCGTTGCCGAAGTCGGCCTGCAGCCGGGCGTGCAGCGGATCGTCCGGCCGCAGGTTGAAGTCTCCGCATAGGACGGCCGATAGCGGGCGGGGACGGGGCTGGAACGGACCCGAGTCGTACGCGCGCGATGCGCTGACCTGGGCTCGGCTGCACGCCTCCGCGTGCAACTCGCGCAGTCGCTCGACCTGTGCGGCGCGCTGTACGGTGGAGTAATACTCTAAGTGCGTGGTCGTGACGCGCAAGGGCCCGAACGGAGCGGCGACCACGGCCTCGAGCGCGACGCGCGGCATGCTGGGAGTGCCGGCATCGGCCGGCCACGGAAGCGCATGGCGCAGGACCTGAAGCAGCGGCAGGCGGGACAGGATAAGGTTGCCGAAGCGTCGTCGGCCGCCCGCGCCGTCAGCAACATCGACCCCCCAGGCGTAGACCGCTTCGTAGCCCCGAAAGGCGCGCGCGAGCCGCTCCGCCTGGTTCTCGCCGCCGTTGCCCTCGAGCGCGGGAAAGTTGTCTGCGACTTCCTGCAGGCAGACCACGTCCGGATCGGCCAGGCGGCACGCCTCGCGCGCGATGCGCGCCGGGTCGACCACGCCGTCCATGCCGCGGCACCACTGGACGTTCCACTGCAGCAGTCTCATCGGATTCCAGCGCGCATGAAGCTTTGTACGAACTGGCGCTGGAACAGCAGGAAGGCGAGCAACAGGGGAGCGCTGGTCATCAGCGTCGCCGCGCTGATGATCGACCAGTCGATGCCCTGGTCGCTGGAGGAAAATACCTGCAATCCCACCGTGAGGGGGCGAGAGCCGACGGTATTGGTGATGATCAAGGGCCAAAGGAAGTTGTTCCAGTGATAACTGATCGAGACCAGGGCATAGGCAATGTAGACCGGCTTCGCGAGCGGTACGTAGACCTTGAACAACACTTGCAGATCGTTTGCGCCTTCCACCCGGGCCGCCTCGTCGAGCTCGCGCGGAACGGTTTTGAAGACCTGCCGCAGCAGGAAGATGCCGAACGCGGAAGCCATGTAGGGCAGCCCTATTGCCACGATGGTGTCGACCAGCCCGAGCTGCGCCATGGTGCGGTAGTTCTGCACGATGAGGACATCCGGCATGATCATCAGCTGCACCAGGACCAGCATGAACATCACCTCGCGGCCAAAGAAGGCATAGCGGGCGAACGCGTACGCGGCGAGGGTGCACAGCACCAGTTGTGCGGCAAGGACGATCGTCACCAGGATGACGGTGTTGACGAAGTAGCGCGCAAATGGCGCCGCGTCCCACGCCTTGCGGAAATTCTCGAGCGACAACGGGGCAAGCGGATCGAAGCGGGTGGCGAACTCCGGCGCATGAAAAGCGGCCCAGGCCGCGTAAACGAGCGGCAGGATCCAAAGCAGCCCGAGCAGCCAGGCGGCGGCGGTCTCGAGCACTCGCCCCGGCGCCGCGCCCTGCAGCGGGTTGGAATCGATGCTCACTGGTAGTGAATGCGCTTTTCGAGAAAGGCAAACTGAAAGATCGCCGCGCCGGCGAGGATCAGCAGCAACACCATGGTCAGCGCCGAGGCATATCCTGAATCCCAGAACTTGAACGCCACGTCGTAGATGTAGTACAGCAGCAGCGCGCTCGCGTTGTCGGGTCCGCCCTTCGTCATGACGATGATGTGATCGACCAGGCGGAAGGAGTTGATGACGGCGTTGATTAGCACGAACAAAGTGGTCGGCATGAGCAGCGGCAGCACGACGCGGCGGAAATAGTACCAACGCCCCGCGCCCTCGATCGCCGCAGCGTCGGCGAGAGCGGTCGGGATCGACTGCAATGCGGCGAGATAGAAAATCATGAAGAATCCGGCGTCCTTCCAGATCGCGACCACGATCAGACAGCCCAGCGCAGTGCTGGGGCTTCCTAACCAGTTGTGCGACGGCAGCCCGAGCAGACCGACGCTGATCTGCTCGAGCAGGCCGTAGTCCGGGGTATAGAAGAAAAGCCAGATATTGGCAACCGCGATCATCGGCAGCACGGTTGGGGTGAAGTAGGCAACGCGTAGGAACGCCCGGCCGCGTAGCTTGCCGTTGGCCCATACCGCCATCAGCAGTGCCAGGCCGATCGAGAGCGGGATAGTGCCGAGCGCATACCACAAGTTGTTGCGCAGCACCTTCCAGAACACGGGATCCTCGGCCATCGACTGGTAGTTATCCAGGCCGACCCAGACTGCGGCGTGTCCGGCGCGGGCGGTGGAATGAAAGCTGGCCCAGAGCGTGGCGAGCGCGGGGTAATGGGTAAAGGCGGCGAGCAGCACCGCGGCTGGGAGCAGCATGAGCCAGCCGTGGATGTGGACGCTGAAGCGCTTCACAGCAAATTCCGAGGATGCGGCGAGACCGCACCACCGCAGTTCCGCCGCTGCGGTAACGGATTGAAGCGGGTCAGTGCCGGTACGGCCGCAGCAGGCGGTCCGCCTCCCGCTGCGCTTCCTTCATCGCCTGCGCTGGCGACTTCGCCCCGATGAGGGCGGCCTGCAGCCCGTCGTTCAGCACCTTGGTGATGCGCTGGTTATCGTGCGTGGAGAGCTCCGCAACGGCATACTTCAGCTGGTCACGCGCCACCTCCGCGGGCGGGAAGCTCTCGGCGTACTTCTGCATTTCGGGCGTCTTCCACGCGTCCGGACGCACTGCGATGTAGCCGGTCTCGATTCCCCACTGCGCAGCGCGCTCCGGTGAGGTGATCCACTTGACGAACTTGAGCGCGGCGGCCTGCTGCTCGGGGGTCGACTTCTTGAACAGGTAGAAGTTGCCCCCGCCCGTCGGCGTGCCGCGGCGCTTTCCCGCGGACAGCATTGCCACGCCAAATTTGAACGGCGCGTTTTTCCGGACATTGGTCAGATTGCCGGTCGTCGTCCACATCATCGCAGTCTTGCGCTCGAAGAAATCCTTCGGCGTGGTGCCCCATTCGATGATGCCGGAGCGCATGACCTTGTATTTGCGTGAAAGGTCGACCCAGAACTGCAGAGCCTGGATCACCGCGGGCTTGTCGAAATAGGTGCGGTTGCCGTCGCGGTTCATCAAGACGACGTCGTTCTGGGTAGTAAAGCCTTGGAACAGCCAATACGGAAAGCCGGAGGAGGGTACCTGGATCCCCCATTGCGAAACATTGCCGGAACGGTCGCGCTTGGTGAGCTTCTGTGCGTCGCGGACCAGCTCCTTCCAGGTGGCGGGCGGATGGTCGGGATTCAGCCCGGCCTGCGCGAAGAGCTCCTTGTTCCAGTAAAGCACGATGGTCGAGCGCTGGAACGGGACGCCCCAGGTCTTGCCGCCGGTGCGGCTGTTCTGCATGAACGCGGGATAGAAGCTGTTGAGCCAAGCCTTGTCCTCCGCGCTGGTAGCGACTGAACTCCACGCGATGATCGCGTCTTCGTCGATCAGCGTGAACATGTCCGTTGACAGCAGCACCGAGAGGACCGGCGGTTCGCCGGACTTGACGGCAGTCAGCGCCTTCACGACCGACTCCTGGTAGGTGCCGGCGTAGATCGGCTTGATCTCGATCCCGGGGTTTTCCTTCTCGAAGTCGGCGGCCAAGCCGTCGATGATCTTGGTGATTGGCCCGCCCACCGCCACCGGGTAGTAAAAAGATACTTGGACAGGCTGCGCGAACGCCGTACCCGCAAACAGCGCGGCGGCGGCAAAGGCCGTGGCACACAACAGCAAACGCTTGAGCATTTCATCCCTCCTTGGAATAGTCAGGCTACGAATTTCGCCGCGGACGTAACAGCCTCGACACGCTTGCCGCTCCGCGCGTCGAAAAGGTGCTGTGCCGCCGGGCTCCATGACAGCCTGAGCGGCGTGCCAGGCTGCAGGCGGGCGTCGCCGCCCGCAATGCGCGCGTTGATCGATTCGTCTCCGACGCGGCAAGTGACGATGCTGTCGGCGCCGAGGAATTCTCTGCTTTGAACGGTTGCGGCGAGGCCCTCCGCGCCGATGCGCACGTCTTCGGGCCGCACGCCGAGCAGCAGCCCGTCGCCGGTGAGGGCGGGCAGCGCGACGACGTTCATCGGCGGGGTGCCGATAAATCGCGCGCTGAAAACGCTCGCCGGGCGGTTGTATAGGTCTTCGGGCCGTCCGTCTTGTTCCACGTGGCCGTCCCGCAGCAGAATGACATGATCGGCCATGCTCATCGCCTCGACTTGATCATGAGTGACGTACACCATGGTGATGCCGAGTTTCTGCTGCAGAGACCGAATCTCCCGCCGCATATCGTGGCGCAGCTGCGCGTCCAGATTGGAGAGCGGTTCATCCATCAGGCAGAGCGGTGTTTCGGCGATGATTGCGCGCCCCAGCGCAACGCGCTGCTGCTGGCCGCCCGAAAGCTGTGCGGGTTTGCGCGCGAGCAGCTTGTCCAGCCCGAGGAGCGAAGCGACGCGTGCCAGCCGCGCTGCGCGCTCAGCTGCCGAAACGCCGCGAACCTTCAGGCCGAAAATGATGTTTTCCGCGACCGAAAGATGCGGAAACAGCGCATACGACTGAAACACCATGGAGATTCTGCGCTTGGCGGGCGGAAGATCCGTGACGTCGATGTTGCCGATGTGCACGCGCCCGCTGGAAACCCGCTCCAAACCGGCGATCAGACGCAAGGTGGTGGACTTGCCGCAGCCCGAAGGCCCGAGCAGCACGAGTAAGCTTCCCGCCGTGGCCTCGAAGGACACGTCGTCGACGGCACGGGTCGCGCCCCACGCCTTGGCGACGTTGCGCACACTGATGACCGACAAAGATTTCTCCCCAACCGGCGCGGAGCTGCAAGCCCGCCGACGTTATCGCGGGTTTATTGCGCCTACGTTAAATTGGGAAGTGCACCGCGGTCAAGCTACGGTCGCGACACTGCGCACGACGCATCGTGCCGGCTTGATCCGCCGGCCCTAAGGAAGGACGACGATATCGATTCGCATGGTTTCGGCCTCCGGCCCCTGGGCGGCAGGTGGCGTGCGGCGCAGCATTGCTGCCTCGGAGGCTTCGGCCAGCACCTGCGCGTAGCGCACATTCTTCAGCATCTCTTCGAGATAGAGATTCTGGCCGCCGAAGTGGCTTTCGGCGTAGGCATAGGCGCGGGCAAGCTGAAGGTCGAGGCGCCGCAATGCGTGATGATAAAAGTCCGGCGTTTTGCGCACCAGGTCCTCGCCCGAGAGGAACACGTCCTGCGTGAAGCCGCCGGGGAGCTCTCGGCGCGCGAGCCCACCCAGCACGAACTCCGGGTAGAGCCGGTCGCGGCATTTCTCCAGATAGCAGCGGTCGGCCATCTGCGCAATGATGTCGGCGCTGCCGAGCATCTGGCCGACGCGACGGATGAGCGTATCGGCCACGCGTATGCGCTCGACCGGGTGCTCGTATCCGGTGAAGTGCAGCAGCTTGGGCGCGATGTCCGCCAGCCGTCCCGCGCCCAGGTTGCGCATGTACCGGCGCAGGAAGGCGGCGCCGCGCGAAACGTGCACAAGGGTGTACTCGGCGCCGTTGCCGTGTCTGCGGTCGCTGCGCCGGCGCAGGTAGCCGAAGTCGTGAAACAGGGCGGAAAGCGCGCCGAGCATGAACAGCTCGGGTGGCAAATGGGGAGTGCCGTTGCGCCGGCCGCGCTCGTAACCGTCCATCAGGCGCGCCATCGCCAGCGTTACCTCGAGCACGTGCTGCAGGTCGTGATAGCCGGTGTCGCAGGCGTAGTAATCGGGGTGCTCGCCGCGGTAGCACTTCTCGACGTCGGCAAACGCGCGTTCGATGGTCCTGGAAGACGCGCAGTCGTACAACGCCCTGTAAAGACGCTGGACTTCGGCTTTGACCGTTGCGGAGTCGGTGGTGCGGATGCCGCCCGTGACGTCGTGATCGTTGCGCCGCATGATTTGATCGACGTGGCGCCGCGCGCGATGCGAGTACGGCGCCCGCGGCCTCTTTTCCGTGTCCGCAAGTAGGGATAGGATTGTCCGGCCGCGGCTGCGTGTCAGTGAAAGTTGTCACAGATTGGCTGCCGGCGCGGGTAAATAATTGTCATGGGCATGCGCGGCTTGGCCAATTTCGAGCTCACCGACGAGGAGAAGGAGCAGATCCGGGCGCGCATCATGGTGCTTGAGGTCGAGCACGGCGACCTCGACTACATCATCGCTACCCTCTCCCAGGACCCCGTCCACGACCAATTGCGGCTGCGCCGCCTGAAAAAGCGCAAGCTCATTCTGAAGGACCAGATCGCCCTGCTCAAGGACAGGTTGATTCCGGACATCATCGCGTGATCGCGCTGGTGCAGCGTGTCGGCGAGGCCGAGGTCACGGTCGGCGACGAAACGGTGGGCATCATCGGCGCCGGGATTCTGGCGCTGGTTGGCGTCGAGCGCGGAGACGACGAACGTGCCGCCGGACGGCTGGTCGAGCGCGTGCTCGGCTTCCGCATCTTTCCCGACGCGGACGGTAAGATGAACCTTTGCCTTGCGGATACCGGCGGAGCGCTGCTGGCGGTGCCGCAGTTCACGCTCGCGGCTGACACGCGCAAGGGTGCGCGCCCGAGCTTTTCCGGCGCGGCGGCGCCTGGCGAGAGCGAGCGCCTGTTCGAGCGCTTCGTCGCGCTTGCCCGCGAGCGTGTCGCCGCGGTCGAGACGGGTCGCTTCGGCGTGCACATGCGGGTGCGGCTGATCAATGACGGGCCGGTGACTTTCTGGCTGCAGGCGGGGCCGCTGCCGAGGTCACAGTACTCGAAGTAGTTGGTTTCTCCGCCGGCGCGCCCGGGATGCGCCGATTCGGCGTAAGCTTGTGCTCACAAATCCCTCACGTTCCGATCCCTTTCATGTACGACCAGTTCGTCGGCACCAAGCCGGTCGATGAGCGCCACCAGTTCGATACCGCGCGTCTGCGCGAATACATGCGCGCCAACATCGAAGGTTATTCGGGGAATCTCGAAGTCGAGCAGTTCAAGGGCGGCCAATCGAATCCGACTTACAGGCTCGCCGCCGGCGGCAGGCGCTACGTGCTGCGGCGCAAACCGCCGGGTAAACTTCTGCCCTCGGCGCACGCGGTGGAGCGCGAGTTCCGCGTCATCCAGGCGCTGCACCGCGTCGGGTTCCCGGTCGCAAGGCCCTATGCGCTGTGCGAGGACGACGGCGTGATCGGCACTGCGTTCTACATCATGGATTGCGTCGAAGGGCGGGTGCTGTGGGATCAGGCGTTGCCCGGGATGGACCGGGCGCAGCGTCGCGCGATCTGGGAGGAGTTGAACCGCGTGATCGCGCTGCTGCACACGATCGACTACCGCGCCACCGGGCTCGAGGGCTTCGGCAAGGAGGGAAGCTACCTCGAGCGGCAGATCACACGCTGGAGCAAGCAGTATCGGGCCTCGGAAACGGGGCGGATCGAGACGATGGACAATCTGATCGCGTGGCTGCCGCAGAACATCCCCTCGGGCGACGAGACGACGATCGTTCACGGCGACTACAGGCTCGACAACGCGATCTTCCACCCGAACGAACCACGCATTCTGGCGGTGCTCGACTGGGAGCTGTCGACGCTGGGTCATCCGCTGGCGGATTTTGCCTACCACTGCATGAGCTGGCACATTCCGCCGGGCAAGTTCCGCGGCATCGAAGGGTTGCCGCACGAGCAGCTCGGCATCCCGACCGAGCAACGTTATATCGAGATGTACTGCAACAGGACTGGGCGCGGGGGGATCGATCCCTCGACCTGGGATTTCTACATGGCCTACAACCTGTTCCGCATCGCCGCGATCACGCAGGGCATAGCGAAGCGCGTGCTCGACGGCACCGCGGCGAGCGCGCATGCGCTCGAGGCCGGAAGCAAGGCGCCGCTGCTGGCCGAGCTCGGCTGGCAGCAGGTCGGGAAAATTCTGAAACGAGCTGCCTAGGAGGCAAGAATGGACTTCGAGTATTCGCCCAGGATGAAGGAGCTGCAGAACAAGCTCGTCGCCTTCATGAACGAGCACATCTATCCGAACGAGAAGGCCTGGTACGACCATTGCAACGGCCCAAACCGCTGGCAGCCGGTTCCGGTCATCGAAGTGCTCAAGCCCAAGGCGCGCGCCGCGGGACTGTGGAACCTGTTCCTGCCTCGCTCGCCGCGCGCGCCGGAGGGACTTTCCAATCTGGAGTACGCGCCGCTATGCGAGATCATGGGTCGTGTGACCTGGGCACCGGAGGTCTTCAATTGCTCGGCACCTGACACCGGCAACATGGAGACGATCGAGCGCTACGGCACGGAGGCGCAGAAGGACGAGTGGCTCGACCCCTTGCTCGAGGGCAAGATCCGCTCCGCGTTCCTGATGACCGAACCGGCGGTGGCCTCGTCCGACGCGACCAACATCCAGACTCGCATCAAGCTCGAGGGCCAGCATTACGTCATCAACGGCACCAAGTGGTGGTCGTCGGGCGCGGGCGACCCGCGCTGCAAGATCTACGTCCTGATGGGCAAGACTTCGCCCGACAACCCGTCGCGCCACAGCCAGCAGTCGATGATCCTGGTGCCGGCTGGCCTTTCGGGGATCAGCATCCTGCGCCATCTCAAGGTGTTCGGCTACGACGACGCGCCGCACGGCCACATGGAAATCGAGCTCAAGGATGTGCGCGTGCCGGCGTCCAACATCCTGCTGGGTGAGGGGCGCGGCTTCGAAATCGCGCAGGGCCGCCTCGGGCCAGGCCGCATTCATCACTGCATGCGCCTGATCGGCCAAGCCGAGCGCGCGCTGGAGAAGATGTGCAAGCGTACGACCGCGCGCGTCGCCTTCGGCCGTGCGGTCGCGGAGCAGGGCGTGACGCGCGAGCGCATCGCGGAGGCGCGCATCATGATCGACTCGACGCGCTTCATGGTGCTGCACGCGGCCTGGAAGATGGACACGGTGGGCAACAAGATGGCGCGCACGGA
>JBOIFB010000037.1:0-15333 GCA_050741415.1 Burkholderiales bacterium
GGCTTGCGCTCTCGCTCCTGATCGGGGTGCTCGCGGCGTCCGGCGCGGGCGCGCTCGGACCATCGCTGCTGATGTCCGTGGCGAATCGCTGGCTCCCGGAGGCGAAGCGTGCGTTCGCGAGCGGCGTCGTCAACGCCGGCGGCTCGTTCGGCCAGTTCACCCTGGTTCCGCTGGCGCAGCTCGCGATCGGGCTGGCCGGCTGGCAACCGGCAATGGTGCTGCTCGGCGTGAGCGGCCTCGCCGCCATTCCGCTCGTGATTTGGCTCACGCGTGCGGGTACGGCGCAGGCCGCGGCATCGCAGATCGCCTTGCCTGGCGCCGCGTCGCTGCGCCAGGCGCTGCGCGAGGCCGCCGGCGACCGCAGCTTCCTGCTGCTGAGCGCCGGATTTTTCACTTGCGGCTTCCACGTCGCGTTCATCGTCACTCATCTTCCGGGCTACGTCGCGCTGTGCAGCCTGCCGGCAACTGTGAGCGCGTGGTCGCTGGCGATCGTGGGCCTGTTCAACATCGGCGGCAGCCTGTGGATCGGGGCGCGGATCCAGACCCGGCTGATGAAAATGGCGCTGGTTGGAATCTACCTCGCGCGCGCGGCGATCATCCTGGTGTTCTTTCTCTTCGCGCCCAAGACCGAACTCAGTTTCCTCGTGTTCTCGGCCGCGATCGGCTTCACCTACCTCTCGACCGTGCCGCCGACGCTCGGCCTGGTGGCCAAGCTGCACGGGCCGAAGTATCTGGCGACTCTGTTCGGCGTCGTGATGCTCGCGCACCAGGTCGGCGGCTTCCTTGGCGCGTGGCTCGGCGGCAAGGTATTCGTCGCCACGGGCAATTACGACTTGATGTGGTGGGCCGACATCGCACTGTGTCTGATGGCAGCCGCGGTGAACCTGCCGATCCGCGAGACGCGCCGGCTGGTGCCGGCCGCGACTTAGCCGGCGCCCCATCCTCTCGCAGTGTTCAGACGCCGTAACGTCGAGAAGTCTCGGAGGCCGTCGTGACTCAGCCCGAAATCATTCTGCATCACTATGCGCGCTCGCCATTCTCCGAAAAAATCCGCATCGCCTTCGGCTTGAAAGGCGTGCGGTGGCGCGCGGTCGAACAGCCGCGCATGGCCCCGAAACCTGCGCTCACCGCACTTACCGGCGGCTACCGCCGCATCCCGGTGTTGCAGATCGGCGCCGACATTTACTGCGACACCCGCTGCATCCTGCACGAGCTCGAGCGGCGCTTCCCGTCGCCGACCCTGCATCCGAGCTCGGCGCGCGGCTCCGCCGAGATCGTTGCTGCATGGGCCGACCGTCACCTGTTTGCCTGCGCGCTGGGGCTGGTTTTCGGCCTGCACGGCGAGCGCTTCCCGCCCGAACTGCACGCCGATCGCGCGCGCTTCACCGCCGGCCGGTTCGATGCCTGGAACAGCGACAAGATGAAGGCGCGGATTCCTGAACTGCGGAACCAGCTTCGCACCCACCTCGCGTGGCTTGAGCAAGTACTGCACGACGGGCGGCCGTTCCTGCTCGGCGTCGCGCCGTCGCTGGCCGATCTCGCGGTGTACCACCCGCTGTGGTACGCGCGCGGCAATCTCGCCGAAGAGGCCGGACTGCAGGATTTTCATCGATTGTCGGCCTGGCTGGCGCGCATCGAAGCCATCGGTCACGGCAGCATGGAAAAGCTGTCCGCCGAAGAAGCCCTCGCCATCGCCCGCAACACCCAGCTGGCGCCGTCGAACTTTGCAGCGGCGGAATCGAGCAGCCCTTACCGGCCGGGCGCGCGCCTCAGCGTGATGCCGACCGACTGGGGATTCGATGCAGTTGAAGGCCGACTGATCGGCATCGATCGCGATTCAATCGCACTGCGCCGCGACGGCGCCGAGACCGGCAGCGTCATCGTCCACTTCCCGCGCGACGGATTTGCCGTTACGGCGGCTGATTGACGACCCGGACTCGATCGTCCCCGCCCCGCCTATTCACGTTCGTCATGCCGCTCGGCTGCAGCACGGCCCACGCCATCAGCGCAAGCAGGACGACCACCAGCGCAGCGCGACGCTCTTCATCATGCTCTCAACATCCTTTTTCGGCGGTAGACTTGGCGCAGTCGCCACCGGAGGAGACAGCGCCATGTTCGAGACTACCATCGCCGGCAGCCTGCCAAAACCCTTCTGGCTCGCGGAGCCGAACAAGCTGTGGCCGACCTGGCAGGCATCCGGCGAGGACCTTGCGCGCGCCAAGCGCGACGCGACCCTGTTGTGGCTCAAAGAGCAGGAGGACGCCGGCATCGACATCCTTTCCGACGGCGAGCAGTCGCGCCAGCATTTCGTGCACGGCTTCCTCGAGTTCGTCGAGGGCATCGATTTCGAGCACAAGGTGAAGATGGGCATCCGCGACAACCGCTACGAGGCGATGGTCCCCGTCGTGACGGGCCCGATCCGGCTCAAAGGCCGCGTGCACCAGGTGGAGGCAAGCCTGGCGCGCGCACACACCAGGAAGAAGCTCAAGATCACCATGCCCGGCCCGATGACGATCGTCGACACCATCGCTGACCGGTACTACGGCGACAAGGTGAAGCTGGCGATGGCGTTCGCGGATCTGCTCAACCAGGAGGCGCGGGCGCTGGAAAAGGACGGCGTCGACACGATCCAGTTCGACGAGCCCGCGTTCAACGTCTACATGGACGACGTGGTCAAGTGGGGCGTCAAGGCGCTCGAGCACGCGGCGCGCGGGCTCAAGTGCACCACCGCAGTCCACATCTGCTACGGCTACGGCATCAAGGCGAACATCGACTGGAAGCAAAGCCTGGGCGAGGAGTGGCGCCAGTACGAGAAGATCTTCCCGGCGCTCGCCAAGAGCCGCATCCAGCAGGTTTCGCTTGAATGCATCCACTCGCACGTGCCGCCGCAACTGATGGCTCTGCTCAAGGGCAAGGACGTGCTGGTGGGAGTGATCGACGTCGCCTCGGACAAGGTCGAGACGGCCGCCGAGGTCGCCGCCACCATCGGCCGCGCGCTCAAATACGTGCCGAAAGATCGTCTCTTTCCCTGCACCAACTGCGGCATGGCGCCGATGCGGCGCGAGATCGCGATCGCCAAGCTCAAGGCGCTCAGCGAAGGTGCCGCCCTGGCAAGAAAGAAGTGGGGTAAGAGTCGAAGCTCGAAGAAATCCAGCTCCAATCCCGGTTCATCTACCAGCAAAAAGCGTAAGCCGGGAAAACTTCGGACTTCGCGCCGCGCGGGTCGCAGCCGGCCTCGATAAGCCCGCTCGCCTCGTCGTACTGGGCCGCCGAGACGAAGCCCTCGGTCCAGTCCGGCGCCACGTCGAGCTCGTGCCCGCGGCGCCTGAGCTCAGCGAGCACTTTCTTGCCGAAGCGCGGCTCGATGCGCACCCGGTTGGGGTAGCCGCGGTGCGGCGCAAAAAAGCCCGGGAAGTGCTCGCTCGAGAGCTTGGGCGCCTCGATCGCCTGCTGCAGCGTCATCCCGAAGGCGGTGCGGTAGAGGAAGAATTGCAGCAGCCACTGGCCCTGGTTGTCTCCGCCCATGGTGCCGAAGGTCATCCAGGGCGTGCCGTTCCTGAACGCGAGCGACGGCGTGAGCGTGGTGCGCGGTCGCTTGCCCGGGGCCACCACGTTCGGATGATGCGGCGGCCCGAGGTAGAAGGTCATCATCCGCACCGAGAGCGGAAAGCCGAGCGGCTCGATCACCTCGGCCGACATCAACCAGGCGCCGCTCGGAGTGAACGAGGCCATGTTGCCCTTGGCGTCGACCGCATCGACGTGCACCGTGCCGGCGCCCCAGTGGCCCGGCGCGAAGCGCTCGTCCTCGGGCAGCAGCGCCGCGTTCCTGCGCGCGTCGCCCGGGCGCAGCTCGAGGCTCGAGCGGCGCATGTCAATCAGCTTCGCCCTGTCATCGGCGTACGCATCGGACAACAGGACGTCGGACGGAACCAGGCTCTGCGACGGATCGCCGTAGTACTGCTCGCGATCGGCGAAGGCGAGTTTCATCGCCTCGATCAGCAGGTGGCAGTAGTCCGCGCTTCCCGGCTCCATCGCCTGCAGGTTGTGGCGCGCCATGAGCGCGATCGCCTGCAGCTCGGCCGGCCCCTGGCTCCAGAAGCCGCACTTGTAGAGCTCGGCGTCGCAAAAGCGCAGGCGCACCGGCTCCTCGAGGCGGGTCTCGAAGCGCTCCAGGTCCTCGCGCGCGAGCAGGCCGTCGCGCTCGCGCGAAAACTTCGCGATCTCGGCCGCCACCTCACCCTGGTAGAACGCGGCCAGCGGATCCTTCTCGCGCGCGAGGTAGTCGAGCACTCTTGCGTAGGCCGGGTTCTTCACCGGCTCGCCGACCTCGGGCACCCGCCCGCCGGGGAGATACAACCGCCCGCTCGCAGGCCACTGCGAAAGGAACTTCTCGCGCAGCACCGTGAGGCCGTACTTGTGCGAGCTGCGCAGTCCCGCGTGCATCGGGAAGCCCTTCGCGGCGAGCTCGCGCGCGTGCCACGAGACATCCTTCAGGCTCATCGTGCCCCAGCGCGTGAGCGCCGTCATCAGGGCCGAAAACGCTGCCGGCGCGCCCGCGGCGAGGATCCCGCTGTCGGGCATCTCGGCCATTCCGCGCGCGCGGTAGACCTCGGGCGTCGCCGTCATGGGCGCGGCGGTATTGCCGTTGACCGCGATCACGCGCGACTCGCCCGCCAGGCGCACGAGCATCGGGCACTCGCCGCCGATGGTGTGCATTTGCGGATTGACCACACCCTCCACCAGAGTTGCCGCAACCGCCGCGTCGAACGCGTTGCCGCCCGCTTTGAGAATATCCACCCCGGCGTTGACCGAAAGGTAGGAATTGGATGCGACCGCGCCGTGCGTGCCGATCAGGCGCGGATAGAAGGTGGTCGAGTCGGTCGGGAGATCGCGGTAGGTTCGGGCGCTCATGAGGGCAGGAAGAATACCCGAATGCCCGCGCTCGAGCCTCACTGGAGCAGAGTGTCGGCCAACTCCATCACCGCCGCGGCCGCCTCGGTCGGATGCTCGAACGGGAACAGGTGCCCGCCCGGCACTTTTCGCAATGCGAAACGACGCCGCGTCGCGGCAAGACCGGTGCGCCGCACCACGTCCGAATGTTCGCCGCCGACAAACCCCCCCGGCACGCGCAGCCTGCGAAGCTGGCGGCCCATGTCGTGCGGGATGGTGCGGTAGATCTGGTATTCGACCTGCGGCTCGATGCGCAGCTTGAGCGCGCCGCCCGAGCGGACCAGGCCGTGGCGCACGTAGTCGTCCAGGCAGGCTTCGGTGAAGTGACGGAACAGGCGCCGGCTGCGGAAGTGGCGCTTCGCGTCAGTCGGACTGTCCCAGGTGCTGCGCCGGTCGCGCGTCGCGCCCGCGGGCGTCACCCGGTCGACGATCCCCAGCCGCTTGGTTGCACCCAGCATGCGCCCGCGCAGCACGCCGATCACCGGCGCATCGAGCAGCACGATGGCGCGGAACAGCTCCGGTCGTCTGACTGCGGCGAGAAAGCTCAGGTAGCCCCCGAGCGAGTGGCCGACCCCGAGCACAGGAGCGCCGCGGTACTCGCGCTCGAGCGTGTCGATCAGCTGCTCGACCAGGCGCGGCCAGCCCTCCGTGACGGGGTAGCGCGGATCCATGCCGATCGCCTCGACCCAGCCGATGCGGTATCGCTTGCCGAGCGCATCGAACATCTGCGCGTAGCACGGCGCAGGAAATCCATTGGCATGCGAGAAGTGCAGCGGCGGCTTGCTCAGACGTACTCTTTCGCCGCAGTGTCCGCGTCCACCGCACGCCCGGCGAGGAAGCCCTGCAGATAATCGCAGTGGCAGGTCTGCAGGAACTCCATCTGGGCCTCGGTCTCGACGCCTTCTGCCACCACCTTGAGGCCAAGCGCATGCGACAGCGCCACCACCGCGGCGACGATCGCCTTGTGATCCTTGTCGCCTGGAACGCCAGCCACGAACGAGCGGTCGATCTTGAGCCGGTCGACCGCGAAGCGCTTGAGATAGGCCAGGCTCGAGTAGCCCGTTCCAAAGTCGTCGATGGCGATCGATACCCCGAGCTGCTTGAGTTTGGCGAACGTCGCGGCCGTGACGTCGGTGTGCTGCATTGCCGTCGACTCGGTGATCTCGAGCTCGAGCAGGTTCGCGGGCAGCCCGCTGTCCTTGAGCGCCAGAGCCACGGTGCCGACCAGCGTCGGATCGCCGAATTGACGCGCCGAAAGGTTCACCGACACCGGCAATCCATGGTCAATGCCGATGAAGGTGGCCCAGCGGCAGGCCTCGCGCAGCACCCACTCCCCGATCTGGAGGATCAGGCCGGTGTCCTCGGCCAGCGGGATGAACTCGGACGGCGGCACCAGCCCGCGCGAGGGATGCTGCCAGCGCACCAGCGCTTCGTGCCCGGCGACGCAGCCGCCCTTGAGCTCGATGATCGGCTGGTAATACACCCGCAACTCGCCCTTTTGCAGTGCGCGGCGCAGATCGTTCTCCAGCGCCAGCCGGCGCGAGGTCGACAGGTTCATCTGATCCGTGAAAAACTGGTAGTTGGCGCGCCCCATCTCCTTGGCGTGGTACATGGCCGCGTCGGCGTTGCGAATCAGCGTCTCCGCGTCGCGCCCGTCCTCCGGGAATACGCTGATGCCGATCGAGGGCGTGACGTGCAGCTCGCGACCCTCGACCACCGTGGGCAGCGACAGCTGCTCGATCACCTTCTGCGCCACGTGCGCCGCGTCGGTGGCGCGCTTGATCTCCGGCAGCACGACCACGAACTCATCGCCGCCGATGCGGCAGATCGTGTCGACATCGCGCAACTGCGTCACCAAGCGCTTGGCCACATCCTTGAGCAGCACGTCACCCACCGCGTGGCCTAGCGAGTCGTTGATGGTCTTGAAACGGTCCAGGTCGACGAACATGACCGCGGTCTGCTCGCGGTTGCGGTAGCTGAGCGCGAGAGCCTGCGTCAGGCGGTCTTCGAGCAGGCGCCGGTTCGGCAGCCCGGTCAGTGCGTCGTGGTCGGCCAGGTGCTGCGCGCGCTGCTCGGCCTGCTTGCGCTCGGCGATCTCCGCCTCGAGCATCCGGTTCGCGTCCGCCAGCTGCGCGGTGCGCTGAGATACTGCCTGCTCGAGCGACTCGCGCGCGGCGTGCTCGGCGCTGATGTCATCGTAGATCCAGATCGTGCCCTCATGCGGCCGGGCCGAGTCGATCGCGCGCCCGACGATCTTGCACCAGATGAAGGTGCCGTCGCGCCGCTTGAGTTGGCGCTCGTCGGTCGAGCGCTCGCCGCGCGCCAGCATCTCGTAGCGCGTCTCGCCCGCCTCCTCGTAGTCCCGCGTACTCGGGAAGATGATCGTCGTGCTTTGGCCGATCATCTCGTCCGGCGCGTAGCCGAACATCTCCTCGAACCTTGGATTGCAGCGCTGGTAGACGCGGTTTTTGACGAACGAGATGCCTACCGTCGCGTTGTCGAGGATCAGCTGCTGCTCGGCGAGCGCGCGGCGCACCCGCTCCTCGGTCTCGCGCTCGAGCGTGACGTCCTCGAACAGCCAGACGTAGCCTTTGGCCGGCTTGCCTGGCTCGACCGCGCGAGCCGAGAGCCGGCACCAGAAACCAGAGCCGTCGGCACGGCGCAGGAACTGCTCGCGCTGGTGCGCGCGCCCCAGATCCAACTCGGCGTAGGCCGCGCCGCGCGCAGCATACTCCTCGTCGGTGAAGTAAATCGCGCGCGCCGGCAGCCCCTGGCCCTCGCCGGGCGCGTAGCCGAACAGCTCCTCGAAGCGCTGGTTGCAGCGCTGGATGACGCGCTCGCGCACGAAGCCGATGCCCACCACCACGTTATCCAGCAGCGCCTGCTGCTCGGCGAGCAGGCGCGCGAGCTCGTCCTCGGCGCGCCGCTGCTCGGTGATGTCCTCGACCGTCCATACCGAGCCCTTCTCGGGATGGCGCGAATCGACCGCGCGCCCGTCGGTACGAGTCCAGAAGGAGCTGCCGTCCTTGTGCCGCTGCAGCTGTACGCGGCGGAAGGTCTGTCCCTGGGCAAGATCGCCGTACGCACCGTCGTCTTCGCGGTAAGTCTGCTCGTCGGCGTAGAGCATGCCGGTCGGCTTGCCGTCCATCTCACCCGTGCCGTAGCCGTACATCTGCTCGTAGCGCCGATTGCAGCGCACGATGTGTCGGTCCTTGATGAACACGATGCCGATCGAGGCGCTGCCCAGGATCGCCTCCTGCTCGCGCAGCAGGCGGTTGACCTCGTCGCTGTGGCGCTTGCGCTCGGTGATGTCCTCGGCGATCCAGATCGTGCCGGCCTGGGTCTGGCTCGGATTAATCGCCTTGGCGATCACGCGGCACAGCAGCGTCGAGCCGTCCTTGCGTCTGAATTCCCATTCCAGGTCGAGCTGCTTGCCTTCGCGCAGTACCGGGACCGCGACCCGTCCGAGCTCGGCGTAGCTCTCGGGGCTGGTATAGATGATCTCGCCCGGCAGGCCGATCAGCTCCCCGGGGCCCCAGCCCAGCATCTCCTCGAACCTCGGATTGCAGAGCGAAAATTTGCGCTCGCGCGTGAATGCGATGCCGATGGAAGCGTTGGCGAGGATCGCCTGGTGCTCGAGCTCGGTGTAGCGGTTGCGATTGCCGTAGCCCGCGGCAGGCGCCTCGGCGCGGAGGGCCTGATCCTTCGCGGCCGGCGCAACGGGATCGGCCACGGCGGCGCGCAGCGGCGCAGAGTCGCTCATTTCAAGTGTCCCGTATGCAAGCCGTTTCTCCCGCGGTTCGCGGCTCCCCGCGGAATCGTAACCCTAATCGCCTTCGCGCGCCCGATCGGCGACGCATGTGAACTATTTCACCAAAAGCTCTCGACCGTGATTTGTCCCGGAGTACGCCGGCGGTTCTTCTTCATGCCGCGCATGGTGAGCACGGCGGCTGCATCGCGCAGCATGTCGGGGTTGCCGCACAGCATCACCTGAGAGGTCTCGGGCCCCAGCTGCGCTCCCGCGGCTGCCTCCAGCCGCCCGTCGCCGATCGCCGCCGGAATGCGCCCGAAAAGCGATCCCGGCACCTGCTCGCGGCTGACGATCGTGACGCGGCGGAATCGCTCGGCGCCCCGCTCGCGCGCGATCGCGTCGAGCAGCTCGCCGTAGACCAGCTCCGGTGCGAAGCGCGCAGCGTGCACCAGCACCACCCGCCGGTAACGCTGCCAGGGCGTCCCGGTGCCGAGGATCGACAGAAACGGCGCCAGCCCGGTGCCGGTCGACATGAGCCAGAGTGTTTCGGCATCCGGCACCTCCGACAGCACCAGGAAGCCGGCCGGTTTGGGCGACAAATGGATAACATCGCCCGCCGAGAGCCGCGCAAGGCGCGGCGAAAGCGGCCCCTCGGGCACCGCCACGCCGTAGAACTCGAGCAGCGGCGCGTGGGGCGGATTGACGAACGAGAACGGCCGCGCGACGCGCTCGCCGTCGACGTCGAGCGCGAGCTTGACGAACTGCCCCGCCTCGAACGGCAGCCGCGGCGCCTGCACCCGCAGCGAGAACAGCGCCTCGGTCCAGTGCCGCTTCTCGACCACGCATCCTTCCAGCCACGTGCTCATTGGATGCGGTAGGGCTCGAGCTGAACATCGACCAGCTCGCCGCCGAGCGTGACGATCACTCCCTGGCGCCGGTTGTCGCCGGTATCGGAGAACTCGAAGGAGTAGGTGCGCCGCAACCGCAGGCTCCCTCCGTCGTCGCGCGCCGGGCGCAGCTTCACGAATGCGACCGTTTCGTCGAGAAACTGCAGCCCATAGCGCCCGCAGGCCGCGCGCCCGGCCGCCACCGCGCGCTCGCGTGCGCGCAGGCTATCGACCCAGAACCACGTCGCACCGACAACGACGGCGATTGCGGACAGCTCCAGCATGGGTCGCGCATTATATTCGCCCGATCGCGCGCGCGTCGCGGTAGGCGCCGTGGCATGCCACAGGGAAGTGCGAAACCCGTCGTCGTCCATGCTGTAGAGTTTAGGCCCCATGTCCGAGCTGATCGATTTCGCAGACGGCGGCTACGCGTTTCTCAAGGGCGTATATCCCTACTCGCAGGGCGTGATCGCGCTGCCCGGATTCGCGCTCGAGCGCGCGCGCTTTGCCCGGCCCCTGCCGCTGGCGCAGGGCTTCGCGGCGATCGAGTCGCAGCTCGCCGCGCTTGGCCGGCCGCGCACCGCGTTATGCGCCGCGGAGCTGCGCTCGCCTCGGCCCTTCAGCTTCGACGGCTTCGGCGAATTCAACCGGCGCTACGTCGGGGTGCTCGAGGACTGGGGCATCTTTCGCGCCGGGCTCAACCCGGTCGCGCGCTCGAACGTGGCGCCCGAGCTCGACCCGCCTGACGAGCCGTCGTTCCACGCCTTCTGCTACACGGTCCCGGCAAAACTTACCGCTCCGAGCTTCGTTGTCGCCGGCAGCGGCGAATGGCCAGAGGGCGGACGCTTTCCGGAGGACATCGTGGCGCGCGGCGACACTTCCCCCGCAGGGCTGCGCACCAAGGCGCGCTGGGTGCTCGCCACGATGCAGCAGCGGCTGCGCGGCCTGGGCGCGAGCTGGGCCGATGTCTCGGCGACGCAGGCCTACACCGTGCACGACCTGCACCCGTTCCTGGGCGACGAGATCGTCGCGCACGGCGCCGCCCCCGCCGGCTTGACCTGGCACTACTGCCGGCCGCCGATCAGCGGACTCGAGTACGAAATGGACGCGCGCGGCGTAGCGCTCGAGCGCGTCATCCGCGCCTAGGGCGCGCGGCGCATGAACTGGGCCACGCGCAGGCCCTCGACGCCGCGCACCACGACGTAGTCGAACCGAGTCGTCGAGGTCTGAGCTCAGGCGTGCACCGCGCGCGGCGTGCGGCGGCGCCTGTCGTAGGCCTCGATCGCGGCGCCGAGGATTCCCTTCGGCATGAAGATGATGAACAACACCAGCATCAATCCGTAGAGCGTGGTGTCGAGGCCATGGATTTCATGCCCCAGGCCAAGGCGCAGCCCCTCGGCGAGCAGCAGCGTGAACACCGCGCCGACCGTTGGGCCGAGGCGAACGAACATTCCGCCGGCGATCGCGCCGAACACCATCTGCAGGCTGATGCCGATGCCCGACACCGTCTCCGGATTCACGTACAGCTGGTACTGCGCGTACAGTACGCCGCCGACGCACGTCATCAGGGCGGAGACCATGGTGACGCCGAGCTTGAGCCGGGTAACGTTCATGCCGATCGAGGCTGCGGCGTCCTCTTCCTGGCTGATCGCCTCGAGCGCGAGGCGCGCCATCGAACGGTCGACTCGCGTCCAGACCCACAGTCCGCCAAGCCACACGGCAAGAATCACGTAGAACCACACCAGCTTGGAGGAGAACTGCATCGCATAGAGCGACCAGGGCGTCTTGGCCAGCGCGGTTTTCGGCGTCACGCCGAGCGAGCCGCCGGTGTAGTCTCGCAGCGCAATGATGATCAACCTGACCACTTCCGACAGCGCAAGCGTCACCAGCGCGAAATAGTGGCCCACGATCTTGAATCGGAAGCACGGGTAGCCGATCAGGATCGCGAGCAGAGCGGTGGCCGCGAGAGCGAGCGGCAGGCCGAGCCAGGGCGAGACGTGAAAGTGGTTCCAGGCCATCACCACCACGTAGGCGCCCAGGCCGAGAAAGGCGCCGTGCCCCAGACTCACCAGGCCCAGGCGCCCCATGACCGCCCAGCCGGTATAGACGAATGACCACAGCAGGCACAGGATGATCAGGTGCAGCGGGTAGTCGCCCATGCCGGCAAGCGGCGCCGCCGCCAGCAGCGCCAGCCCGATCCAGCGCATCTGGTTCATCTCGTGCCTCCCAGAATTCCCTGCGGGCGCCAGAACATCATGGCGATGAAGAACAGGAACGCGAGCACATAGCCCCATTCGAGCGCCAGGAAATAGCCGCCCACCGAGATGAACTGGGCAAAGATGAACGCGGCGACGAAGCCGCCCACCATGTTGCCCAGGCCGCCGAGCACGCACACCATGAAGGCGATCGGGCCGAAGGTGAGCCCGATGGCGGGGTGGATGTCGTATTGCAGGACCAGCAGGCAGGCGGCGAGGCCCGCCAGCGCACCGCCGAGCGCCGAGGTGAACACGAAAATGCGGTTCGGGTTCACGCCCATGAGCGGCATGATTCCGCGGTCCTGGGAGATGGCGCGGATCGCGGTGCCGATGTAAGTCCGTTTGAGCAGCAGATAAACCGCCAGCATGCCGGCGAGCGCGGCCCCGAACGCGATCAGGCGCGCGAAGCTGATGTATATGCCGCCAACCTGCAGCGCCGGCAGGCTCACGCCGACGTTCTTGAACTCGACCCCGAAGGCGAGCGTCGCCAGCGCCTGCAGGAAGAACAGCACTCCGCCGGTGACCAGCAGCTGGTTAATCGGCTCGGCGTTCAGCACCGGCCGGATCACCAGCACGTGCAGCAGCGCCCCGAGCGCCGCCACCAGCAGGATGCAGCCGACAAACGCGAGCGCGAGCGGCCAGTGATAGACGTTGTGCGCGTAGTACACCGAGTACATCCCGATCATGATCAGTTCGGCGTAGCAGATCCAGATCACGTCGATGACGCCGAACACCAGATTCAGCCCGAGCGCCAGCAGCGCGAGGATGCCGCCCAGCAAGACGCCGTTGATCACCGCCTCGAGCAGGTAGCTGTCGAAGATGTGCATCGCTAGAGCCCCAGGTAAGTCTTGCGGATCTCGACCGAAGCGAGCAGCACGGCCGCCGCGCCGCTGGTCTTGATGCGCCCGGTCTCGAGCAGGTAGGCGCGATCGACGACTTTCAGCACCTGGCGGATGTTCTGTTCCACGATCAGCACCGTGTAGCCCTCGGCGCAGATGCGCCGGATCAGGCCGAAGATTGCCTGCACCACCACCGGGGCGAGCCCCGCCGATGGCTCGTCGAGCAGCAGCAGCTTCGGCCCGGACATGAGCGCGCGGCCGATGGCGCACATCTGCTGCTCGCCGCCCGAGAGCGTACCGGCGGCCTGCGCGCGGCGCTCCTTCATGCGCGGAAAAAGCGAATACACGAACCCCAGGCGCTCGGCGTAGCGCGCACGCGCCGCGGGCAGGAAGCCGCCCATCTTCAGGTTTTCTTCGACCGTGAGCTTGGGGAACAGGCGCCGGTTCTCGGGCACCTGCGCGATGCCGCGCGCGATCACCTGGTGCGCCGGCACGTTGTTCAGCGGCCGACCCTCCATCGATACGGTCCCGGCGCTCGTCGGCAGCAGCTTGGAGATCACCCGCAGCAACGTCGTCTTGCCCGCGCCGTTGGGTCCAATCACCGCCACCGATTCGCCGGCCTCGACCTTCAGGCTGACGTCGAACAGCGCCTGGAAACTGCCGTAGCCGGCCGAGACGTTCGCCAGCTGCAGCATCAGCCGGCCCTCGCCGCGACGGTGGCCTGCACCTCCTCGGCGTCGCTGCCGAGGTAGACCTCGATCACCTTCGGGTCGTGCGCGACCTCCTGCGGCCGGCCCTGGGCGATCACTTCGCCATGATCGAGCACCAGGCAGCGGTCGACGATGCGCATCAGCGCGCCCATGATGTGCTCGACCCAGATGATGGTGATGCCGCGCTGGGCGCGGATCGCACCCAGCATGTCGGCCGCCTGGTGCATTTCGGCTTCGTCCAGCCCGCCGAGCGATTCGTCGGCGAGCAGCAGCTGCGGCCGGGTGGCGAGCGCGCGCGCGAGCTCGAGCTTCTTCAGCCCCGCCGCCCCCAGGCCGTCAACCCGCGCGGAATCCTCCGGCGGCAAGTTCACCAGCGCGAGCGCCTCGCGCGCCTGGGCGAAGGCGGCCTCGCGCGAAGGTCTCTGCTGCTGCCCGTAGTAGGCGGCAAGCGCGACGTTCTCGACCACGGACAGGCGCCTGAACGGGCGCGGGATCTGGAACGTGCGCGCGACGCCGTGGTGCGCGATCCGGTTCGCCGGCTCGCCGACGATCTCGCGCCCGAGCAGGCGGATCGAGCCTGCGGTGGGCGCCAGCGCGCCGGCGATGAGGTTGAAGGTCGTGCTTTTGCCGGAGCCGTTCGGTCCGATCAGGCCGAGAATCTCGCCCCGCTCGAGCTCGAACGCGACCTCGTTGACGGCCGTGAACCCGCCGAAGCGCTTGGTCAGCCCCCCGACCGAGAGCATCCCTTCACCCGCGCCGCGCTCCCCTATTGATTGGAGTAGACCGAGCTCTTGGGCAGCGGGATGACCGGGTCCGCGGTGCGCAGCGCCTCGGGCCAGACGATCTTGGTCTGGCCGCCGAGATACTGCATCACCACCGGGGAGCTGCGCTCGTTCTGCCCCGACATCGCGGAGCCGGGCGGGAAAAACTTCACGCCGTAGCCCTGGATCGTGCCGCCCGCCGGAATATCGGTGTCGAGCGCGGCCTTGCGCAGGTCGTCGGAAGTGACGTCGCCGTACTTCTTGATCGCGCGCGGCAGCACGTTGGTGAAGAAGATCCAGGCCTGATTGAAGCCCATCGACGCGTGCGGCGGAACTTCGTCGGCGCCGGTCGCCGCCTTGTAGCGCTTGATCATTTCCTGAGTCAGCTCGCCCAGGCCAGGCTTGAGCGTTTTCGGATCGAGCAGCTGCGCCGCCACCGGGTCGACGTCGAAGATGTAGTTGGCTTCGTCGCCGAAGGAGGCGTGCAGCTTGTCGTACTGGCCGTAGCCCGCGCCTTGGCCGATCAGGGCGGCCCATTTCAGCCCCTGTTCCCGTGCCTGGCGCCAGAACAGCGTGATGTCCGGGTTATAGCCCGTGTGCAGGATCACGTCCGGCCGTGCACGGCGCAGTTTGATGATGAGCGACGACAGGTCCGGGGCGGTCGCGGAGTAACCCTCCTTGAGCACGATGTTCATGCCGTCCTTGCCGCAGGCCTCCTGGTTGCCGGCGGCGACGCCGGTGCCGTACGGCCCGTCCTCGTGGATGATCGCCACGCGCACGTCTTTCGGCGACTTGTGCAGCTTGGGCTGCGCCATGTCCTTCACGAAGGTGCACGCCGCCTCGCCGATCTGGTCGGAATGCAGCTGGGCGCGGAACACATACTGCAGGTTCTTGTTCTTGAATACGCTCGAGGCGATGCAGACGTTGGCCCACATGAATTTCTTCGCCGCGTCGGCCTTCTGCGCGATCGGAACGCACTGGGCGCTCGAGAAGAAACCCATCAGCAGGTCGACGTGCTGCTCGTCCATCAGGCGCGTCGCCTCGTTGATCGCCACGTCCACCTTGGACTGCGCATCGGCGTAGATCGGATCGATCTTGTAGCCGTCGACTCCGCCCTTCTCGTTGATCATGTCGATCGCGATCTTGGTTGCGATTGCCGCGGCCTTCGAGCCGCCGGCGG
>JBOIFB010000038.1:0-15299 GCA_050741415.1 Burkholderiales bacterium
GAGCAGCAGCCGCACTGCGGACAGGCGCGCCTGATCCCTGGCGCGCATCGCAGCCTTCATGTCTTCGGTAATACGGTCTTTGAGCGGCATCAGGAATCGGAAATGGAAACGCCCCGGCGCAAAGCGCCGGGGCGCGGAAATGTCTCGGCCTTTGGGCCTAGTACAACTTCTGCGGCAGCATCTGGCTGCGCAGACGCTTGTGATGGCGTTTAACGGCGGCAGCGAGCTTGCGTTTGCGCTCCGCGGTCGGCTTCTCGTAGAACTCGCGCGCGCGCAGCTCGGTCAGCAGGCCGGTTTTCTCCACGGTGCGCTTGAAGCGGCGCATTGCCACCTCGAACGGCTCGTTTTCCTTGATGCGAACAGTCGGCATCAAAACTCCAAGAGGTTGTGCGTAAAGCGTGAAATTATATCCGGATTCCAGCCCGGGCCGCCAGCCCCGTAAAATGCGGAGCGTATGCTGATTCTGGGAATCGAGACTTCCTGCGACGAAACCGGCGTCGCCCTGTATGAGGCGACCGTAGGCGAGACCACCTCCGGGCGCCTGCTGGCGCACGCGGTTCATTCGCAAGTGGCAATGCACGAAGCCTACGGCGGGGTGGTGCCGGAGCTGGCGTCGCGCGACCATATCCGGCGCCTGATCCCCTTGGTGCGCGGCGTCTTTGCGCGGGCCAGGCGAGCAATCGACCAGCTTGGCGCGGTGGCCTACACCGAGGGCCCGGGGCTGGCGGGCGCCCTCCTAGTCGGCGCATCATTCGCTCACGCTCTGGCGCTCGCGCTCGATGTCCCCGCGATCGGCATCCATCACCTCGAAGGGCACCTGCTCTCGCCTCTGCTTTCGCAGCGTCCGCCCGCTTTCCCGTTCGTCGCGCTGCTGGTCTCGGGTGGGCACACTCAATTGATGCGGGTCGACGGGATCGCCCGCTACGCGTTGCTGGGCGAGACTCAGGACGACGCCGCAGGCGAGGCGTTCGACAAGACCGCCACCCTGCTCGGGCTGGGCTATCCGGGTGGACCGGCACTGGCGCGCCTGGCCGAAACCGGCATCCCGGGCCGATTTCGCCTGCCGCGACCGATGATCGCGAGCGGAGACCTGGAATTCAGCTTCTCCGGCCTGAAGACCGCGGTGATGCTGCTGGTGCGAGGCGCCGACCCCGACTCCGGTACGCAATTTCGGGCCGACGTGGCACGCGCCTTCGAGGACGCGATCGTCGACGTGCTGGCCGTCAAGTGCGCGCAGGCGATGGGAACGACCGGACTGACCAGTCTGGTGGTGGCCGGCGGCGTGGGCGCCAACCGCGCGCTGCGCGCGCGCCTGGATGGGGAGGGCGTGCGGAGCGGCTTCGACGTGTTCTACCCCGAGCCCGAGCTGTGCACCGACAACGGAGCGATGATCGCGCTCGCCGCCGCGCTCAGGCTGCAGCAGCCGGGCCGGCAAGCGCGCAAGCGCGCGGCCTTCGGCGTGCGCCCGCGCTGGGACCTCGAGACGCTTTGCTAGCCGATACGCGGTTCGGCGCCCGCGAGCAGGCGCCCGATGTTGGCACGGTGGCGCCACACCAAGAGCAGCGCGATCGCCAGCACCACCGCGACCAGCGGCCGCAGGCCGAACAGCCACCAGGCGTAGAACGGCGCGAACAGCGCCGCGGCCAGGGCCGCGAGCGAAGAGATGCGGAAGAACAGCACGAACACGATCCAGGTCGCGACGGTCGCCAGCCCGAGCGACGGATCGAAACCGAGCAGCACCCCCGCCGCGGTCGCGACGCCCTTGCCGCCGCGGAAACGATAGAACGCGGGATACAGGTGGCCGGCGAACACCGCAAGGCCGGCGAGCGGTGCGGTCAGGCCGTCGACCGCGGCGCTGCCCGACAGCGCGTCCGCGAGCCACACCGCAAGTACGCCCTTGCCGGCATCGCCGAGCAGAGTGAGCACCGCCGCGGACTTGCTGCCGCTTCGCAGCACGTTGGTCGCGCCGGGATTCTTTGACCCGTAGGAGCGCGGGTCGGGCAGCGCGAGCGCGCGGCTCACCACGATCCCGAATGAGACCGAGCCAAGCAGGTACGCACCGAGGACGATCAGGATGGTTTGCATCGGCAGGGCATTTTACCCTTGCGACCCCTATAATCCGGCACAAATCATGGACAGCATCCTCATCCGCGAACTGCGCGTCGAGGTTCTGATCGGCATCCACAAGCGCGAGCACCACGTGCCGCAGACCGTCTCGATCGACCTCGATATCGGGCTGCCCGGCACGGCCGTGTTCGAGAGCGACAAGGTATCCGACACGATCGACTATGAGCAAGTGGCGCTGCGGATCCGGGACATCGCCTCGAGCGGGCATTTCCGGCTGGTCGAAGTCTTCGCCGAGCGCATCGCGCAGCTCATCGTGCGCGACTTCGGCGCGCCCTGGGTTCGGGTAAGCGCGGCAAAGATCGGCATTCTCGGCAACGCGAAATTCGTCGGCGTCTCGATCGAGCGCCGCAAGGACTAGCCAGCGGGCGCTTTATCCGCGCGGGTGGTGCTTCGCATGCAGTTGCTTGAGCCGCTCGCGCGCGACATGGGTGTAGATCTGGGTGGTGGAGATGTCGGCGTGGCCGAGCAGCATCTGCACCACGCGCAGGTCGGCGCCGTGATTGATCAGGTGCGTGGCAAAGGCGTGGCGCAGCACGTGCGGCGACAGGTTCCTGCCCGGCACCGCGCGCGCGCCGTAGCGCTTGATGTTGTGCCAGAACGCCTGGCGCGTCATGCCCGCGCCGCGCGCCGTGACGAACAGCGCCTCGCTCGCCGCGCGCTTGAGCAGCTTCGATCGGGCGTCGCGCAGGTACCTCTGCAGCCAGTGCACCGCTTCCTCGCCCAGCGGCACCAGCCGCTCCTTCGAGCCCTTGCCCATCACCCGCAGCACGCCCGCCTCGAGATTGACCTCGAAGGTTCTGAGCGACACCAGCTCGGAAACCCGCAGGCCCGAGGCGTACAGCACTTCGAGCATCGCGCGATCGCGCAGCCCGAGCGGCTGGGCCAGTTTTGGCGCGGCGAGCAGCGCTTCGACATCGGCCTCGGACAGCGTCTTGGGGAAGCGCGGGACACGCTTGGGCGAATCTAGCTTGAGCGTCGGGTCGGACGCGACCCTGCGCTCGCGCAGGGCGTAGCGGTAGAAGCGCTTGAGCGTAGAGAGCATGCGCGCGTCCGAGGACACCCGGTGCGACGCCCCGCCACGGTGGCGAGAAGCGAAGAATTCGTGCAGGTCCGCCTCGCTCGCCGAGGCGAGCGCGCCGCCCCGACGTTCGAGCCAGCGCGCCAGCAGAGACAGGTCGCGCCGGTACGAATCGATCGTGTTGCGCGCAAGGCCGTCCTCGAGCCAAAGCGCGTCGCAGAACGCGTCGAGGAACGGCCCGGCAGCCATCGCCTCAGCCCGTCGCCAGCGCCGCGATCTTCGCCAGCAACGGATCGGGCACCTCGATGCCTTCGGCGCGGGCGCGTCTTAGCGACTCGAAGCGGCGCGAGCCCGGCAACCGAACTTCGGCATCCGCCAGCATCAGTCGCACTACGGTCTCCACGCGCTCGAAGTACTTATCGCGCCCGGCGAGCGCGCTGGGGTCGATGGCGATGAACGACTGCCCGACGCGCGGCCGGTTGCCGCGCTCGGCGAAGAACGAATCGGCCTCCGGCCCGATCGCCGATCCGGTGAGCGCGGCGCAGATCAGCTCGAACATCAGCGCCAGCATGGCGCCTTTCAGTCCGCCGATCGGGAACATGCTGCCGTGCTCGATCGCCTCCTTCGGATCGGTGGTCGGCTTGCCGTGACGGTCGAGCGCCCAGCCCTCGGGAATGCGCTCGCCCTTTTGCGCCGCAAGCATGATCTTGCCGCGGATCACGGTGGTAAGCGCGAGGTCGATCACCAGCGGCTCGGCGTCCAGGCGCGGAAATACCGCCGCCACCGGATCGGTGCCGAACAGCGCCTTGCTGCCGCCCCAGGCGGGAATCGCGGCGGGGGAGTTGGTAAACGCGAAGCCGGCCATGCCCGCGCGCGCCACCGGCAGGAGGTGGATGCCGAGCACCCCCACGTGGCCGCTGTTGCGGATGCCGGCGTAGCCGATGCCGTTGCGCCGCGCGCGCTCGGTCACTTCGGCGATCGCCCACTCGCAAGCCTCGTAGGGCAGCGCGTCGCAATTGTCGATCAGGCACACCGCCGCCTTGTCCGCGGCGAGCCGCGGCCGCGCCGTGCCGTCGGCACGCCCGTTCTTCAGCATCGCGCAGTAGAACGGTACGCGCGACATGCCGTGGGTCGGCAGTCCCTGCTCTTCCGCAGCGACCAGGTGCCGCGCCGCAGCCTCGGCCATGTGCGGGGCGGCGCCGGCGCACTCGAGGGCTGCGCGCGCCAGCGTCAGAAGCTCGTCAGCGGTTTTTCTCATGGCATGGATTCTACCGGCTGCGGCTAGAATGACCGGCCAACACGCGACAAGAGGACGAGAGGAGAACATGGGACAAGCGATCGAGCTCACCGCGGCCGACGGCCACAAACTCGCCGCGTACCGCGCCGATCCTGCCGGCACGCCGCGCGGCGCCGTGGTCGTGATCCAGGAGATCTTCGGGGTCAACAGCCATATCCGCTCGGTCGCGGACGGCTACGCCGCGGACGGCTACCTTGCGCTCGCGCCCGCGATGTACGACCGCGCGCAGCGCGGATACGAGACCGGCTACTCGCAGCCCGAAATCCAGGCGGGCGTGGCGATTATGCAGAAGCTCGACTGGAAACAGACCCTGATCGACGTCAGCGCCGCGATCGAGACGGTCAAGTCGGCCGGCAAGGTCGGGATCGTCGGCTATTGCTGGGGCGGAACCGTCGCGTGGGTAGCGGCCTGCCGTCGGCGGGGACTCGCCTGCTCGGCGCCGTACTACGGCGGCGCGATCCCGAATTTCATCTCCGAGCAGCCCAAGTGCCCGGTGATGTTCCATTTCGGCGAGCAGGACCATTCGATCACGCTCGAGCAGGCGAAGAAGATCGCCGCGGCGCATCCCGAGGCGAGCGCGCACTTCTACCCCGCCGGACACGGCTTCAACTGCGACCAGCGCGGCTCGTTCAACGCCGAGAGCGCGAAGCTCGCGCGCGAAAGAACCGTGGCGTTCCTGCGCAAGTACGTGGGCTGACGGTTACTGCGTATCGGCCGCCTCGCCCAGCAGCGCGCGGCGAAAGCGCGCCTTGAGCAGCCCGCCGTCGCGCGGCGGCAGGACGATCGGAACCTTGTCCGCCGCGACCTTGACCGCGGCGAAGTTGGGCCCCGCCTGGCCGTGGATCGCCGCGCGCAGGGCGCCGATTTCGTCCGCGCGCGTCAAAGTGCTTGCGTGCGCAAATCCGCAGGCGCGCGCGACCGCGGCGAGATCAACGCCCGAGGCGGTGTGCGTCGCCTGCATCCCGGTCTCGCCGTAGCGCTCGTTGTCGATCACCACCACGCTCAGGTTCGCCGGCCGCTGCACGCCGATCGTGGCGAGCGAACCCAGGCCCATCAGCATCTCGCCGTCTCCGGTCACCACCAGCACGCGGCGCTCCGGCCTCGCGAGCGCGAGGCCGAGGCCCATCATCGCCGCCTGGCCCATCGCGCCCCACAGCGGGAAGCTCAAGGGATGATCGCCCGCCGCAGTGCAGTCCCACGCAGTCGAGCCCAGGCCCGCCACCACCAGCAGATCGCCTCGTTCGTCGAGCAGCCGTGCAACCACCTCGCGCCGCTTGAGGGTCGCGCTCATCGGGCCGCCTGTTCCTGGAAGCTCTTGATTCCGATCACGCGCTGCGAAATCAGCACCGCGCTGGCGACGTAGCTGCTGTAGGCCAGGCGCAGCGCCGCGTCGACCGCGGCCGGAATGCCCGCGGCCTCGCGCACCGGCTGCACCACCACGCCCATCGCCTCGAGCACCGCCGGCGTGGCCTGTCCCATCGGCACCTGCCAGGGATTGAACTCGCCGTACTCGCCGCGCATCGTGATCAGCATCGGCAGCGGGAAGCGGCACTCCTTGATCGTTCCCAGCGCATTGATGAGGTTGCCCACGCCGCTCGATTGCATCAGCAGCGCGCAGCGCTCCCCCCCGAGCCATGCGCCGGCCGCAAGCCCGATGCCCTCCTCTTCGGTGGTGAGCGCAACCGCGCGCATCGACTTGTCGGCGCGGCACAGCTCGATCAGCCGCTTGTGGCCGGCGTCCGGGACGTAGCCGACCTGGCGCAGCTTCGCGTCCGCCAGAATGCGGTGAACCTCGAGCGGCCAGTCGATCGGCTCGGTCATCGTCAGGCGGCGGCCAACAGCGATTCGCCCGGCCGCACGCGCGTGAAGGCGACCGGGCGCATCGCGATCGCCACGCCGTCCGCGCCGATCGTCGCGCTGGTATAGGCCGACGCTTCGAGCGCACCGGCGGCGGGAAAATCGTCGCGAAAATGCGCGCCGCGCGAATCTTCGCGCGCCGCGGCCGCGCGCGCGATGACGCGGCTCACTTCGACCAGGCTTTTCAGGTTCATCCAGTCGTGCCAGGAAAGGTTGAAGGCGCGATTGTGATCGGCGAGCGAAGTGGCGTCGAGATCCGTTTCGATCGCATCGAGCGCCGAGAGCGCGGCGCGCAGACCCGCCGCGTCGCGGATGATGCCGACCTTGTGCCACATCAGGTCGTACAAGGTTTCACGCGTCGCCTCGATTCCGCCCCGAGTCGAAGGCTTGTTCGCGAACGGACGCTCGCAGCGCGCCAGCGCGGCGTCGAGCTGGGCGCGATCGGGCTCGCGCAGCACGCCCCCGGCCGCGACCCGGGCGGCCATCGTCTCACCCGCGACGCCGCCGAACACGGTCGAGTTCGCCACCCCGTTGCCGCCGAGACGATTCGCGCCGTGAACACCACCCGCGTCCTCGCCCGCGACGAACAGGCCGGGCAGCGCGGTCGCGCAGTCGGGCTCGAACTCCACCCCGCCCATCATGTAGTGCGCGGTCGGCACCACCTCCACCAGTCCGCCGGCCAGATCGAAGCCGCAATCCGCGCAACGCTCGACCATGCCCTTGAAGGCCTTTGTCACCTTGTCCCGGCCGAGATGCGCCATCGAGATGTAAACCCCGCCGTTCGGCGTCACGCGCCCGGCGCGCATCTCGCTGAAGATCGCGCGCGAGACGATGTCGCGCGTGGCGCGCTCGAGCTTCGGATCGTACTTGTGCATGAAGCGCTCGTGGTTCGCGTCCAGCAGGTAGCCGCCCGCGCCTCGCAAACCTTCCTCGAGCACGGTTCCGGTCATGCGCGTGTGCGCGCCCGCGAGCAGACCGGTGGGATGGAACTGCACCATCTCCATGTCGCGCAGCGCGAGGCCCGCGCGCAAGGCCATTGCGAGGCCGTCGCAGCTCTTGTCGCCCGAAGGCGTGTGATAGCGGTACATGGTCGGCCCGCCGCCGGTGGCGAGCAGCACCGCCTTGGCACGCACCAAAGCGTACTCGCCCGTGCGCATGTCGATGAACAGAACTCCTGAAATTGCTTCGTCACCTCTTGCTTTAATGAGTTCAACTGCCCGATGTTCCTCCAGGCGCCTGATGTCGCGCGCCCAGACCTGCTCGGCCAGCCGGTTGATGATCTCGATCCCGGTCAGGTCGCCCTTGTGCACCGTGCGATCGAAAGTCTGTCCCGCGAAAGCCTTCTGGTGCACCGTGCCGTCGGGATTGCGGTCGAAGAAGCACCCGAGCTCGTTTTCCAGCTCGTGGATGCGCTCCACCGCGAGCGTGACCAGCTTCCACGCCAGATCCTGGTTCGGCAGCCACTTGCCGCCTTCGATCGTGTCCATGAAATGGCGCTCGACCGAATCGCCCGCAGCGAGCGCCACGTTGTAGCCGCCCTGCACCATGCGCGTGCAGCCGCACTTTCCGAGCAGTCCCTTGACCGCGACCGTGATGGAAAGCCGCGGCGCGGCCTGGTGTGCGTGCAGCGCGGCGAACAGTCCCGCGCCGCCCGAACCGAGAATCAGGATGTCGGTCGCAAGCTCACGCACTACTTGATGCCCAGGCTGGCGAGCGCGCCGGCGCGCCGCTCCTGCGCGCTGCGCCTGACTTCGCTATAGAGGCTTGCGCCGTAGCTGTCCATCGCCACCAGCAGCGGGCCGAAGCCCTTGATGCGGAACTTCCACAGCGATTCCGGGTTGAGGTCGTCCAGGTCGACGTCCTCGATCGCCTCGATCCAGGTCGTCTCGAGCGCGGCGGTACCGCCGATGATCGCGAGGTAGGCGCCGCCGAGATCGGCGAATGCCGCGAGCGAACCCTCGCGCAGTCCGCCTTTGCCGATGATGATGCGCACGCCGTTCTGCTGCATCAGCGGCCGCGTAAAGCGCTCCATGCGATCGCTGGTAGTGGTGCCGATGCACACTGGCGCGTAGCCGGTCGGAAACTGGGCGCTGTTGGGCACCTTCTTCACGTTGGGCGCGGTGTGGATCACGGCGTGCCCCGAGAGGTCGAAGCGGGTCTTGCGGCCGCGGTCGAACATGTGGATCTGCGTCGCGTCGCGGATGCCGTAGAGCGTTCCGTTGAGCGTCACCGTGTCGTTCACACGCAGCGCGCGAACCTGCGCTTCGGCAACCGGAGTGGAGAATTCGTGGTGGGCCATGTCAGTCCTGTGCGCCGAGCAGCGCCTGCTTGAGATCATCCTGCACCGCGTGCGGGCCGAGCCAGATCCGCAGCAGCGCGCGGTAGAAGTTCTCGCCCGGAATCGGCGCATCCGCCGGCGCGCCGTCGATCGACACCTGCGTGCCGGTGCCGGGCACCCAGTCGAGACGGATGCGCATGCCGTTCTTCGCCGTTTCGACCTTTTGCATCACGGCTTCGAGCTGCTTCAGCTGCGGCTCGAGCGCCTTTACCTCGGCTTCGCTGTGGTTGGCCTGGATGCCCTCGCGCAGCGCATCGCTGAAGGTCTTGGCGTCGACGTCGCGCAGCATCCCGATCGCGACCCGTTTGGGGCCGGGCGCATCGATCGCCGCCGCCGCGGTGGCCGCCTTGGCCGACAGGTAGAGCGCCATCGCGTAGACCTTGAAAATGAACTTGCGCCGCAGCCCCGCCCCGTTGAGCACCAGCGGCTTGTCCGCAACTTGCGCGGCATCGCTGAATTTGACCCCGGCGACTTCCGCGGCAAACGCGGGCAAGGCCGCGGCCAGTGCGGCAAAGGCGGCCAGTGTCCTGAGCCTAGAACCCATATTCGATTCCCGCGGGGCGGAAGGTCACGCGCGCGCGGCGCGCCGAATGGCACTGCATGTTCACCGCCACCGGGTTCATCGTGATGTGGGTCGCCGCAGTCTCGACGTGCACCGCGAACGAGGTCGAATCGCCGCCCAGGCCCTGCGGGCCGACGCCGAGCTGGTTCACGGCCTGCGTGAGCTGTGCCTCGAGCTTCGCTCCCTCTGGGTCTTCGCATTTGCTGCCCAGCGGCCGCGTGCCCGCGACCTTGGCCAGGTGCAGGCACAGGTCGGCGGTGCCGCCGACGCCGACCCCGACGATGGTCGGCGGGCAGGTCTTGCCGCCCGCCTCGAGCACGCAGTCGATCACGAAGGTCTTGATCGCATCCACTCCCTCGGCCGGGATCGCCATGCGCAGGAAAGAATTGTTCTCCGAGCCCGAGCCCTTGGGCACCATCTCGATCGCGAGCGTGTCGCGCTCGCGCGTGAAGTCGATATTGATCACCGGGATTCCGCGCCCGCACGAGCTGTGCTCGTTGACGCGAGTGACTGGATGGACCACCGAGGAGCGCAGCGGGTGCTCGCGCGTGGCGCGCTCGCAGCCCCGGCGAATGGCGTCTTTCAGCTCACTGCCGTCGACCTCGATCCCGCGCCCGATCCACACGTTGTAGATCGGGATGCCGGTGTCCTGGCAGAGCAGATTATCGGTCTCCTCCGCCACCTTGATGTTCATGATCATGGTGCCGAGTACGCTCTTGGCGGTGGCGTCCGACTCGTGCCCCGCGAGCGCGGCGAAGCCCTGCTTGATGTCGGGCGGCAGCAGCTTAAGTGCGCGGATGTAGAGCTCCTTGGCCGCTTGTTCGATCTGTCCGGGTTCTATCTTCATCGCAGTATTCTATCCATCGTCAGAGCGCCAGCGCGAACGCGAGCGCAAACGCGAGCGAAACCCCTGCCGCGATCGCCGCGAGGCACTTGTGCCATTCGCGCCAGGGAAGGAACTCGAGCGCCAGCAGCCGCAGCCCGCCGCTGAAGTGCGCCGCAAGCAGGAGCACCAGGCCCCACTCGCCGAAGCGCACCAGCGGCTGGTCGGTCCAGCGCAGGAACGCGTCCAGCCGCGCCGCGTCATGAAGCGCCAGGCCGAGCGCCCAGAAATGCGCCGGCAGGTAGAGCACGAGCAGGATGCCCGAGATTCGGTGCACGAGAAAGGCCCAGTAGCCGGGGTGGTTGCGCGCGCGCAGGGCGGGGTTCACAGGAACACCCCCAGAATCGCGCGCGCGCCGAGCCAGGCCAGCGCCGCGCCGAAGACGGCCAGCAACCAGTCGCGCGAGGCGCCGCGCCAGCCGAGCCATTCCGCGAGCACCGCGCGCAGCCCGATCGGGACGTGTACGACGACCGCGAGCAGGAACACCGAGTAGAAACCGAACCAGGCCAAGTTGCCGCGCGTGCGCGCGAGAATCTGCGCCGCGCTCAAGCCCGAGTGGACCGCGTAGATCATCGTCGCCAGGTGAACCACGACGCACAAGGCGAGCAGGGCGGCGCTCGCGCGCTGCGCGGCCCAGAGCAGGGTCTCGCGCTTTGCGTTCACAGTTCACCCTTGAGCGCCGCCGCGGTCGCGGCACGTTTGAGGCCCGCGATCCCGGCGGTGGGCGAAATGTGCTTCGGACAACGCTCGGTGCACGTGAGGTGCGTGTGGCAGGCGTGGCAGCCGGCATCGCCGGCGACAGCGCGCAGGCGCTCGGCGTTCGCCGTCTCGCGCACGTCGCGCAGCAGCGTCCAGGCGCGGTTGAGCGCGGCGGGCCCGAGATAGTCGGGGTTCCACGCCACCACGTCGCACGAGCTGTAGCACACCCCGCAGCCGATGCACTCGATCGCGGCATCGACCTGCCTGCGTGCCTCGGAGTCGGGCGCCACGCGCTCGAAATCGTCGCGCCGCGTGCGCCGTCCCTCGAAGCGTCCGCGCGCGCGGGCCCACTTGTCGAAGAACTCGCGCATGTCGGCCACCAGGTCGCGGATCACCGGCAGGTTGGCGAGCGGCGCAAGCTCGAGCTGCCCGTCGGCGCACACCTGGTCGACGTGGGTGCGGCAGGTCCAGCGCGCCACGCCGTTGACCGTCATCGCGCAGGAGCCGCACATGCCGACCCGGCAGGCGAAGCGATAAGCGAGCGTGGGATCGATCGCGCGCTGGACGTAAGTGACCACATCGAGCACGGTCTGGCTCGCCTGGCGCGGCACCTCGAACGACTGGAAGGCGCCTCCCTGCGGCCCGCCGCGCCAGACGCGTAGCTTGAGCGTGCTCATTGAGTCACCGCGGGCGCTGCCACGCGCTCGATCATGACGTTGACGCAGGCGGGCAGACCCGATCCGGCCGCACGCTGGAGCGCCGCCGGCAGCTCGCTCGCGCGCTCGACGTGCTCGCCATGTCCGCCGAGCGCGGCCGCGACGCGGTCGTAGCGCGTCGGCAGCAGCTCGCAGCCGTGGGCACGCTCGCGCCCGTAGGCCTTGAGCTGAATCTGGTGCTCCGCATTCCAGCAGCTGTCGTTGCCGACTACGGCGACGAAGGGCAGCTTGGCGCGCACTGCGGTATCGAACTCGGCCATGTGGAAACCGAACGTACCGTCGCCCAGCATGGCGAACACGCTTGCGCCGGGACGCGCGAGCTTGGCGGCGATGGCGAACGGCAGCGCACTGCCGATCGCCCCGGCGGGCCCGTTGATGAGGCGCGTCGGCGCGCTGACGCAGGCCTGCGCCCACTGCCCGAACTCGCCGCCGTCGGCGACCAGTACGGCTTCGCGTGCATGGTCGATGGCGAGCTGCACTGCGCGCCCGAGCTCGGCGGGGTGCACGGCGCCGCCGCCAGGTACCGGCGCGGCGGGACGCTCGCGCAGCGCCGTATCGACTTCGTTTTTCCAGCCCGAGCGCACCGGCTGCGCCAGCCGTGTCATCTGCACGGTGGCCTCGAGCGGGTTCGCCAGTGCGGCGAGCGCGAAGCGCGTCGGGTCGCCCAGCGCAACTCCCGCCTGGCGCAGCGCCTCCGGGTCTGGATCGAGCAGTACGACGCGGCAGCCCGCAGCGAGCGCGGGGGGCTGGCCATAGCGCAACGTGAAATCGAGCCGCTTGCCCAGCAGAACGACCAGGTCTGCCTGCGCCAGCACCTTGGCCAGCGCGCCGAGCGAGGGGTCGTTCACGCCGCGCGGACTTTCCATGCACAGTGCCGGTACGCCGGTCGCTTCGGCGAGTGCACGCAAGGCAGCGCGCCCGCGATCGCTCGCCATCGCCGGTCCCGCCAGGACGAGCGCGCGCCTGGCGCGCGCTAGCTCGGCCAGCACCGCTTGCGCCGCCGGATCGCCCAGCGGAATCGCCTTGACCGCAAATGCCTCGGCCGCAGGCACGGCGCGTTCGCCGTCTTCGATCCGTGCCTCCAGCACGTCGCTCGGCAATCCGAGGTACACCGGCCCGGGCCGACCGAACTTCGCGTGGCGCCACGCGCGCGCCAGTTCTGCGCCGATCGTGTGCGCGCTCTGCGCGCAGAAGGCGCCCTTGACGACCGGCGCCGCCATCTCCACCTGGCGCATCTCCTGGAATGCGCCCTTATGCCGCTCGCCGATCGGCGCCTCGCCGGAGAGCAGCACCAGCGGCGACTCGGAGGCGAGCGCGGTATACAGCGCGCTCAATCCGTTGGCATGGCCCGGCCCGCCCGTGAGCAGCGCCACGCCCGGTTCCCCTGTGAGTCTTCCCCAGGCATCCGCCATGTGGACCGCGGCAGCCTCGTGGCGCACGTGCACGATCCGTGGTCCCGCGTCGAGCACGGCGTCGTACACCGGCATGATGTGGTTGCCGGAGAGCGAGAACAGGTGCTGCACGCCCGCGCGCCGCAGCGAGCGTGCGAGCACGTCTGCTCCGCGCAGCGCCGCCACCTGCGCGCCTCAGGCCGACTCGTACAGCCGCGTGAGGACGAACTCCCGGTGCCCGAGCGCCTCCGCGCACGTCAGACGTCCGTTGGCGGTGCGGAACATGCACTCGAGCAGCTTGTCGCCGGCCTGGTCGGGGGTCATTTCCTTCCTCAGCAGGCCGGTCACGTCGACGTCGATGTGCTCTCCCATGGTGCGCACGGTGCGCGGGTTCGCGCACAGCTTGATCACCGGCAGGATCGGGTTGCCGATCACGTTGCCCTGCCCGGTGGGGAACAAGTGCACCGCGAAGCCGGATGCAGCGCACAGCGTCACCATCTCCGCCGCGGCCGACGAAGAGTCCATGAACCACAGCCCGGGGCCGGTCGGCATCTCGGCCTTGTCGAGCACGCCGTCGACGACGCATTTCCGGCCGATTTTCTGGATGTTGCCCAGTGCCTTTTCCTCGATCGTGGTCAGGCCGCCTTCGATGTTGCCCTTGGTCGGCTGCGAATCCGACAGGTCGCTCGTCTTGTGGCGCTCGATCACTTCCTGGTAGCGGTCGAACATGAATTGGAACCGCGCTCTGACCTTGTCGTCCCGGCAGCGCGCCGCCACGAGGTGCTCGCCGCCGGTGAGCTCGGTGGTCTCGCCGAAGCAAAGCGTCACGCCCTGCGGGTAGAGCTTGTCGAACGCGTTGCCCACCGTCGGGTTCGAGCCGCAGCCCGAGGTGGTGTCGGACTCGCCGCACTTGGTCGAGACCCACAGCTCCTTGAGCGGGCGCTCCTCGCGCCGGCGCTCGGTCGCCCACTGTACGAACTCCTTCGCCGCCTTGGACGCGCGCAGGATCGTGTCATGGTCGCCGTGCTGCTCGATGCCGAAGACCGCCACCGGCTTGCCGGTGGCGGCGATGCCGTCGGCGACCTTCTTGCCCCATTGCTCCTCGATGCAGATCACCACCACCGCGGCCACGTTCGGGTTCGAGCCGGTGCCGATCAGAGTGCGGAAATGAAGATCCAGGTCGGCGCCGAACTGCAGCCGCCCGTAAGGATGGGGCAGCGCCATGGTGCCCTTGATGTTGTTCGCCACCGCCTCGGCAGCGGCGTTCGAAATGTCGTCCACCGGCAGGAGGATGACGTGGTTGCGCACGCCGACGCGGCCGTTTTCGCGCTTGTAGCCCCAGAAACTCGCTTTGGATAGGTCCATTCTCACCACCGCTTGGTCTTGACGTTTTGGACGTGCAGGTGCTCGCCGCGCTTGATCGGCGCCACGACTTTGCCGATGTCGACGCCATACTTGATCACGGTGTCGCCCGGCTTGTAATCCTTGAGCGACACCTTGTGCCCGATCGGAATGTCGCTCTGGGCCTTGACCTTGATGTCCTTGTCGTCTTCCATGATCCAGCCGGTCAGCTCCTGCCCGGCCTTGACGCCCTCGACCACGACGACGCCGACGCCGTCGCCTTCTTCGTGCACCACGAAATGAATCATCGCTTTCTCCGCTTCGGGAAGAGGCGCAGTCTAGGTCGGCCTGCACCCAAAGTCAACTATATGAGTTGTATGACTTGCGTGCTAGAGTCACCGCGCCATGAATCAGGTCCTGGACCGCGCGGTCGCCGTGCCGCTTTACAAGGAAGTGAAGCGGGTGCTCACCCATAGCCTGGCGCAGGGCGAATGGCAGCCAGGCGCGCCGCTGCCCTCCGAAGCGAAGCTGGCGCAGCGCTACGGCGTCTCGATCGGTACCCTGCGCAAGGCGATCGACGAGCTGGTCGCCGAAGGCGTCGTCGTGCGCCGGCAGGGCAGCGGCACTTTCATCTCCTCGCACGGCGCCAACCGCCTGATGTTCCATTTCTTTCACATCGTGCCGCGCGAAGGCGACAAGCAATATCCGCGCACCGCGACGCTCGCGTTCCGGCGCGCCCGAGCGGAGGCGGCCGAAGCCGCCAAGCTCGGCCTCGCAGCGGGCGACCCGGTGCTGCGCATCCGAAATCTGCTCTCACTTGCGGACAAGCCGGTGATCCTCGACGATCTGGTTCTGCCGCAGCGGCTGTTTCCCGAGCTCTCCGAGCGCATCCTGACCGCGCGCGACAACACGATCTACCACCTCTACCAGACGCGCTACGGCATCAACGTGCTGCGCACCAGCGAGCGCTTGCGCGCCACCCTCGCGGGCGCCGACGTGGCGCCGCTGCTCGGTTTGCGCAAGGGCGCCCCGCTGCTCGAGATTGACCGCGTCGCCTACACCTACCACGC
>JBOIFB010000039.1:0-15021 GCA_050741415.1 Burkholderiales bacterium
AGCGGTGAAGGACGCAAGCAGGCTGTACGAGGTCGAGCGCAGGCAGTCTCACGCCGAACGGCCGGGCTTTCGCATCAACGAGCTGCAGATCTCGCCCAGCCAGCAGGTGCCGTGGCATTACCACAGCCGGGTGCAGGACACCTTCTACGTGCTGGAAGGCCGGTTGAGGCTGTTCCTGCAGGATCCGAAACAGGATGTGCGGCTCGGGCCGGGAGAGACCTACACCGTTGCGCCGCGGCGCCCGCACCTCGTGACCAATTGCGGCGAGAGCTCGGCGACTTTTCTCGTGCTGCAGGGAATCGGGGAGTACGACTTCGTGCCCCTAGTGAAAAAGCAGGCCGCGCCATGACCAGGATCCTGCTCATTCAGGGCCCCAACATGAGCTACCTGGGCAAGCGTCAGCCCGAGCTCTACGGCAGAACGACCGCGGCCGAGCTCGACGCGAAGCTGCTCGCCCACGCCAAGGCGAACAAGTACCGGCTCGAGATCTTCTACACCCACTCCGAGGCGGCGGCGATCGAGCGCCTCTACCGCGCCGTGGAGGAGAAATTCGACGGGCTGGTGATGAACCCGGCGGCGTTCCTGTTCGCGGGCTACCCACTGCGCGACTGCCTGCGCGCGCTGCCCTTTCCCTACGTCGAGGTGCACATGACCAACATCGAGCGGCGCGGCATTCACTCGATCCTGGCGGAGGCCGCGGTGGGCCTGGTGGCCGGGTTCGGGGTCAACTCCTACCTGCTCGGGCTCGAGGCGATGCTGCGCCACCTCGCCGCGGCGGCGCCGAAGCGGCCTCGCCGCGCTAGTGCACGCCGCCCATGAGCTTGTCCGGCAGCCAGGTCGCAATCTGGGGAAACGCGCTCAGGATCACGATCGCGAGGAACATGCACAATACGTAGGGGATGGTGCCCCACATCACGCGCGTGACCGGAACGTCGGGCGCGATCGCGTTGACGATGTAGATATTGAGGCCCACCGGCGGGTGGATGAGCCCGACTTCCATGTTGATCGTTAGGATCACGCCGAACCACACCGGGTCGAAGCCCGCCGCCCGGACGATCGGGAACAGGATCGGGCTGGTCATCAGGATGATCGCCGCCGGCGGGATGAAAAAGCCGCACACCAGCAGGAACACGTTGATGATCCCCATCAGCGCCCAGCGGTTGACGTGCATGTCGGCGACGGATTGCGCGAGCGTCTGCGTGAGATAAAGCGAAGTGAGCACGTAGCCGAACAGCACCGCCGCGGCGATGATCGTGAGAATCATCACCGACTCGCGCATGGTGTCGCGCAGGATCGCCCACCAGTCGCGCGCCCGCCACATGCGGTAGATCGCGACCGCGAGCAGCACGCACAGCGCCGCGCCCACGCCCGCGGCCTCGGAAGGGGTGGCCACGCCGCCGTAGAGCACGTAAATCACGCCGACGATGATGGCGAGAAAGGGCGCGACCTTGGGAATCGAGGAGAACTTTTCGCGCCAGGTGTAGCGGAACTCCGGCGCGTGGGAGCGGAAGCCGCGCTTCCAGATGATGAACAGGGTCCACGAAATGAACAGGCCCGTCAGCAGCAGGCCCGGCAGCACTCCCGCCAGGAACAGCCTGCCGATCGACGTCTCGGTGGCGATGCCGTACAGGATCAGGGTGATCGAAGGCGGGATGAGGATGCCGAGCGTGCCTCCCGCGCAGATGGAGCCGGTGGCGATGTCGTCCGGGTAACCGCGGCGGCGCATCTCGGGAATGCCCATCTTGCCGATCGCCGCGCAGCACGCGGGCGAAGAGCCGGTGAGCGCGGCAAAGATCGCGCAGGCGCCGAGATTGGAGATCACCAGCCCGCCGGGCAGGCGGTAGAGCCAGCGGTCGAGCGCCTCGTACAGGTCCTTGCCCGCGGGCGACGAGCCGATCGCCGCGCCCATCATGACGAACATCGGGATCGACACGAGCGTGAATTCGTTCAGCCCCGAGTAGAAAGTTTCGGCCACCACCTGCAGCGCGTCGAAACCCTGGAAAATGAGCAGGAAAACGATCGACACCGCGCCCAGGCCGAACGCCACCGGCACGCCCGAGAGCAGCATCGCGAGCGTGACGACGAGAACGAGCGCGCCCTGCTGCGTCGGGCTCATACCCTCGTCCCGGCGGGGCCGATGCCGAAGGGCGGCGTACGCCCCGTGACGAGGCAGACGAGCTCGGCGACGTACTGCAGCACGAGCAGGCCGAGGCCGGCCGGCATGGCGGCGTACGGGATCCACAGGCGCGAACGCCACACCGTATCGGAGTGCCAGTTCTTGGCCCAGGCCTCGTGCCAGTAGAGCACGCTGAGCACGAACAGCACGGTGCAGAATGCCAGCGCCAGCACGGTGGTGGCGAGAGCGAGCCAGAAGCGCACGCGCGGCCCCGCGTACAGGGGCAGCACGTCTACGTTGACGTGGCCCCGGGTCATGAGCACGTAGGCGCTGCCGATGAAGGTCGCCGCCACCACGCAGTAGGTGGTCACGTCGATCTGCCACACCGTGTCGCGGTTGAGCAGGTAGCGCTCGATGACCATGTCGCAGATCACGAGCACGCCGAAGGCGATCAGGCCGGCGGCGAACACGCCCGCGACGCGCGACACCAGGCCGACGGCGCGCACGTAACCGTCCACCAGCCCGCCGGGCCGGTTCCCGCCCTCCATGCGCGCCTGCCGGGCCGCTTCCGGGACCGCTTACTTGACCGAGAGCGCTTCGTCGATCAGCTTCTGGCCGTCGGGCACGTCCTTGGCGAACTTCGCGTAGGAGCTCTTCTTCGCCACGTCGAGCCAGGCCTTGTAGTCCGCGTCGCTCAGGCTCACCACCTTGACGTTGTGGCTCTCGAACGCCTTGACCGCCTCGGCATTCACGCTGTCGGCCTTTTTCTCGTAGTAGGCCTGCGCCGCCTTGCCGGCCTTGACGATCGTGGCCCGCTGCGCCTTGTCGAGCTTATGGAAGCTCTTCTTCGACATCAGCACCGGCTCGTACATGAACCACAGCGCGTTGTCGCCCGGCGCGGTGAGGCACTTCGTCACCTCGTACAGGCGCATCGACGCGAACGTGCCGAGGCTGGTGTCGGTGCCGTCGACGACGCCGGTCTGGAAGGCGTTGTAGATCTCGTTCGAGGGCGGGCTGACGATGCTCGCGCCGGCGGCCTGCCACATCGCCGCGAAAGTCGGCCCCGCGGCGCGGAACTTCATGCCCTTCAAGTCAGCCGGCAGGAGGATGCAGCCTTTGTTCGAGGCCATGCCGCCCGCGAACCAGGCGTCCGAGAGCACCATCACGCCGTGCTTCTCGATCACCGCGCGGATATCTCTCATGAACTTCGAGTGGTTGATGCGCTTTGCGCGCTCCTGGTTGCGGATCAGTCCGGGCATGAGCGTGGCGCTGAACTCCGGCACTTTGCCGCTCGCGTAGTCGAGCGGAAACAGCGCGATGTCGAGCTGGCCGTTGACCATCGCGTTCCACTGGTCGCTCGGTTTGAACAGCGACGCGCCGGGGTAGACTTGGATGGTCAGGCCGACGTTCGCCGCCTTGGCGTCCTTGGCGATCAACCGCACCATGTCGTCGCGCACGTCGCCGCTGCCGCCTGGAAACTGATGCGAGGCGCGCAGCACGACGTCGCCCGCGAACGCGGCGCTCGCCAGGGCACTGGCCGCGAAGAACGCGGCGGCTGCGGCAGACTTTCGAAAAGCGGACATCTTTCTCCTCCTCGTGAATGGATGCGTAGTTTTGCGGCAGGCTAGTGTACCCGCGCCGGCACGCGCACCGCAGATCAGATTCTTGTCAGGAAGCGCGCAGGCGCGCCTCGACCAGCCGCACGAAAAACGCCGCGCCGAGAGGCAGCGCGGCGTCGTTGAAGTCGTAGCCGGGGTTGTGCACCTCGCACGAAGTCTCGCCCGAGCCGTTGCCGATATTGAGATAGCAGCCCGGCACCTTCTCCAGCATGAACGAGAAGTCCTCCGAGGCCATGATCAGCGGCGGGTCGCGCTGCACCCGATCCGCGCCCACCAGCCCGGCGCACACGCCCGCGGCGAATTCGGCTTGCTCCGGATTGTTGACCGTGGGCGCGAACTCCCACTTGAGCGCGATCTCGGCGCTCGCGCCGAAGCCCTCGGCCACGCCTTTGACGATGCGCCGCAGCGAGGCCTCGATTTTCTCCATCACCGGGCGCGAGAACGCGCGCACGGTGCCGGCGAGGGTCGCCGTCTGCGGGATCACGTTGTAGGCGTCGCCGCCGTGGATCCTGGTCACCGACACTACCGCGGTGTCCACCGGCGCCACGTTGCGCGAGACGATGGTCTGCAGCGCGGTCGCGACGTGCGCCGCGACGATCACCGGGTCGACCCCGGCCTCGGGCCGCGCGCCGTGCGCGCCTTTGCCGTGGATCGTGATGTCGAAGAAGCCGCCCGCAGCCATCATCGGCCCGGCGCGCACCGCGAACCAGCCCAGCGGCAGGCTGGGGCGGTTGTGCATGCCGAACACCCCCTCGCACGGAAAGCGCTCGAACAGGCCCTCCTCGATCATCGCCCGTGCGCCGCCGAGGCCTTCCTCGGCCGGCTGGAAGATGAAGTTCACCGTGCCGTCGAAGGCGCGCGTCTCGGCCAGCGCCCTGGCCGCGCCGAGCAGCATCGTGGTGTGCCCGTCGTGGCCGCAGGCGTGCATCCGGCCGGCATTGCGCGAGCGATGCGCGAAGCCGTTCTCCTCCTGGATCGGCAGCGCGTCCATGTCGGCGCGCAGCCCCACGGCACGCGTGCCGTCCCCGGGTGTGCGCTTGCCGCTGCCCGTCCTCAGCACACCGACCACGCCGGTACGGCCGACGCCGCGATGCACCTCGAGACCGAAGGATTCGAGCTTGTCGGCCACGATGCCGGCAGTGCGCGTCTCCTCGAAGCCCAGTTCCGGATGAGCGTGGAGGTCGCGCCGCCACTCGGTCATTTCGCCGTGCAGACGCGCGATTCGCGGGTCGATGGTCATGGTCGGTTCCATCGGCAACCTTAACCCATGCCGCGCGCACCTACCAGCCCATGCCGAACGGCGATTGGCGGCTCGAGACCCGGCCAGCGTCGGTGAAGAACACCGAACCGCCGCCGGTCGCGGGATAGTAGTAGTACCAGACGTTCCTGCCGTCGAGCAGGAACTTCTTCGACGGCGCACCGAGCAGCCGCGTGACCTCGCCTTGCTCCATGTCGGCCTTGATCCTTGCCCAGTTCGCCCTCAGCGCCGCCTCCGGGCTGACATAGCCGGCGTTCGCCGCGACCGGGGCCGCAGGCGTGCGCCCTTCGAGTACGCTCACCCGTTGCTGCAGGTCGTGCACGATCTGCTTCAGCGCCTGCACCTCCTGCTGCAGCGCGGCGTCGCCGGAGTCCGCCCGCGCCGAGGGGGCGGCGGCGAGCGCGGCGCAAACCAGCACCGGGAGCGCGATCCGCACCTGCGCTACCTGGTCGCCGCGTAGGTCGCGGCGGCCTTCATCTGCTCGGGGCTCATGGTGCGCACCACCCCGAGCATGATCGGCGCGTTGGCGCGCAGCCCCGACTGGAAGCCCAGCAGCTGGGCGACCAGATATTCGATGTGCTGTCCGGCGAGGCGCGGGAAGGCGCCTGCGCCCTCGGCGTTCGCGCCATGGCAGGACACGCAGGCCGGCACGTTCTGCGCCGGGATGCCCTCGGTGTAGATCTTCTTGCCCTCGGCCATCAGCCCCCGGTCGCCGCCCTTCACCTCGACCGGCTTCTGCGCGGCGTAGTAGTCCGCCAGCGCCTTGATGGTTGCGTCCGAGAGCTGCGAGGCCATGCCCCACATGTAGGCCTGGGCGTTCGGGTCACCGCGCTGGTGGCTGCGGAATGCCTCGAGCTGCAGCATGATGTACGCGGATTGCTGCCTGGCGAGGCGCGGGAACACCGGCGAGATGCTGCGGCCGTCGGGGCCGTGGCAGGCCGAGCACACGCCGGTGGCGAGAGATTTCGCGTCCTGCTGCGCGAGCGCAGCGCCCGTGCTCCCTGCGAGCAGAGCGCCTACGGCGATTGCGATGATTCTTTTCATGATCGGCCGCCTAGAAGTTGATCCAGCCGAGCAGGTACAGCGTGTTGTTGTCCGACGCGTTCCTGCCCAGACCGTCGTAGTTGGCGGTCCCGCCGTTGAATTTCGCGTAAGCGGTGTATTGCAGCGCAAACTTGACGTTCTCGTACGGAACCCAGTCGAGCTCGCCGGTCCAGCCCTTGCTGTTGGGCACGCTGTTGGCGAAGCCGTTGACCGCGATGCCGGTCCCGTACAGCCCGGCGTCTTCGGAGCCTGTGGTCGAGAAGTAGCCGAGCGCGCCACCGTACTTGCGGTGATGGTAGTAGCTCGTCCCGATCCTGAACGTGTTCAATGTATCGGATGGATTGGCCGAGCCGCCCGCGCCGAAGGTCGCGTCAAGAGTTTGGTCTTCCTTGATGTAGGTGGCCGACACCGACACTATGTGCTCGTCGCCGATGTACTGGTACTGCGAGTCGAGCGCCACGTCGCTGTAATTGTTGGTCGGGCCTGCGAGCGCCACGCCGCCGCCCGGGTGGAGCTTGGCCTGCACGCCGTAGGCGCCCGCCTGCCAGGAGTTGCGCCCCCACTGGCGCTCGTAGGCGAGCCGCCAGTACGGCGCCATGCCGTTGACCACGTTGCTGCTGGTGCTGTCGATCACCGCCGCGGCGGGCGCCGAGCGGTAGGCGCCGAGCTCCGCGTAGAGCGAGTTGTTGAGGTAGACATACACGCTCGCGCCGGCCACTCCCGCGTCGGCGAGCCCGCCGTCGATCATGGTCAGCGCGCCGGGCGCAGGCGCGGTCGCGCTGCGCTGGTCGAACGGCGACTGCCACGCCGGGGTGCTGTTCCAGACGTCCTGCACCGTGGGATTGTTGTTGAAGCTCACACCCCAAAGGAAGTTGTCATTCGCCAGCCGGGCGTAGCGGATGTCGGTGTTGTCCCAGCCGAAAGTGCCCGAGGTGCCGTCGTAGGTCATCTGCACGAAGGCGCCGAAGTTCGGCGCGATCCTGCCGGCGTAGAACAGGCTCGCCTGCTGCGGGAACAGCACCTGGCCGTTCTTCGCCAGCGCGTCGGCCGAAACCAGACCGGTGCCGGCCGCGGAGTCGGGAACCGCCGCCTTGGTTTTGGTGTACGAGGCCTGCAGCATGAACGACAGCGGCGGCATCTGGTTGAGCAGCAGCGTCTGCTCCTTGCTCGTGCTCATCCCGCTCACCTGGGGCAGGTTGTCGATCGTATAGGCGTTGAGCTTGAAGCGCCGCCCGAAGGGCGTGAGCTCGGGGAACACGGTGTGGCAGGCCTCGCACGCGAAGCCCGTCTGGCGCGCGAAGCTCGGCACCGCCTGCGCGCTGCCGGGCGCGAGCAGCAGCGCGCCGCCAATCATCGCGCACGCCGCGATGAATCTGTGCAACTTGCCTTGCCGCATGATCTTCTCCCTTCAAGTGGATCGAGTCCGTTCCACATGAGGGATTCTGCTTGGCGCGATACTGCCTCGCTTTAATCTGGATCAAACGGCAAGTCTGGCTGACGCCACCCTGACGTAGCGCAGGCGCAGCGACTTGCGCTGGCCGTTGACGTCGATCTCGATCCCGGTGCGCGCGGTCATCGCCGCACAGCGCTTCTGCTCCAGCGCGAGGATTTCCGCTTCGATGCTCATGCCTCGCTCTCCGAAGGTTTCAGGACGAAATCGTAGCTCGCCTCGTAGCCGCCGGCGGCGCTGCGCCGGAAGTCGATCACGAGCGACTCCTTGACCCCGAACACGGCGTCCGAGTCGAGGAACTCGTCGCCGCGCACGAACAGGTGCGTAGTGAGCTTTTCGAACCCCGGCGCCGAGATCATGAAGTGCAGGTGCCCGGGGCGCATCGGGTGGCGGCCGGTGGCGGCGAGCATCTTGCCCACCGGGCCGTCGTGCGGCACCGGGTAGCACGAGGGCTTGACGCAGCCGAAGCGGAACTTCCCGGCCGGGTCGGCGCGAAAGCGCGCGCGCAGGTTGGTGCCCTCGGTCTTCTGCACGTCGTAGTAGCCGTCGCCGCCCGCCTCCCAGATCTCGAGCAGCGCGCCGGCGACCGGCTTGCCGTCCAGGCCGCTTACGCTTCCCGTCACCTTGCACGGCTCGCCCGCCGTACCCGGCCTGGCGATGTTCGCGCCGAGCGGCATTTCGGGCGCGCCCTCGACGAAGAACGGCCCGAGCACCGTCGACTCGGTCGCATTCTCGACGTGTCCGTAGTTGATGAAATCCACCAGCATCGACACGCCGAGCGTGTCGGACATCAGGATGTACTCCTGGCGCTTGTCGTCGCACCAGCGGCCGGTGTCGGTCAGGAATCGGATCCCGGTGAACCACTCCTCCTGGGTCGGGCGCACCTCGCGCACGAATGCGTGCAGGTGGCGCACCAGGCTGCCCATCACCTCCTTGAGGCGCGCGTTCGGCGTGCCCTCGATGCGCCGCAGCACCTCGGCCGTCAGGGTGTCCTCGCTGAAGTTGCGGATCGGCATGCTCTTCTCCTCGTCTGCGGTCGCTCCCGCACGATGCTACCATCGCGCGGCATTCGCACTGGAGGCCGGATGGAGGTCGCGTTCGTCGCGCCCGAAGAGGATCCGCAGCGCTGGCTGCCGGGGCTGCGCGCGGCGCTGCCCGCGGCGCGCTTTCATCTCTGGACCGAAATTCCCGACCCGGCGGCGATCGAGGCCGCGCTGGTGGCCAAGCCGCCGCCGGGCGCGCTCGGCGCCTTTCCCGCGCTGAAGCTGATCCAGTCGCTGTGGATGGGCGTCGACGGCCTGCTCGCCGACCCGACCCTGCCGCGCGGCGTGCCGCTCGCGCGCCTGGTCGATCCGGGGATGGTCGCAGCGATGGGCGAGACCGTTCTCGCGCGCGTGCTCGACTGGCACCGGCACCTGTACCGCTACCGCGCGCAGCAGGCCGCAGGCATCTGGCAGGCGCTGCCGCAGCGCCTCGCCGCGGAGCGCACCGTCGGCCTGCTCGGGCTCGGCGAGTTGGGACAGCAGGTTGCGCAGCGATTGCTGCCGCTTGATTTCAGGCTCTGCGGCTGGAGCCGCCGCCCGAAGCGAATCGATGGCGTCGAGTGCTTCGCCGGCGCAGACGGGCTGGACGCCCTGCTGACGCAAAGCGGCGCGCTGGTGTGCCTGCTGCCGCTCACCCCCGGGACGCGCGGCATCCTCGACGCGCGCACGCTCGCGCTGCTGCCGCGCGGGGCCTGCGTGATCAACCTCGGGCGCGGCGCGCACCTGGTCGAGGCGGACCTGCTCGCCGCGCTCGAAGCGGGTCAGCTTGCGCACGCCTACCTCGACGTGTTCGAGACCGAGCCGCTGCCGGCGGCGCATCCGTTCTGGTCGCACCCGGGCGTGAGCGTCACGCCCCACGTCGCCGCGCTGACCGAGCCGCGCACCGCGCTTCCGGTCGTGGTGCGCAACCTCGAGCGCCTGGAGCGCGGCGAAGCGCCCGAGGCGCTGGTCGATCGCTCGGCCGGCTACTAGGAGGAGGCGCGTACCACGGCGGCGGCAGTATACTTGCGCCGCATGTTCGACTTGCTGATTCGCGACGTCCTGCTGCTCGATGGCCTGGGCGGAGCGCCCCGCCGCGGCGACCTCGCCGTGGCGGGCGGGCGCATCGCCGCGCTCGGGCGCAAGCTCGGCCCGGCGCGCGAGACGCTCGACGCGCAGGGCATGGCATTGATGCCCGGGATCGTCGACAACCACACCCACTACGACGCCCAGATCACCTGGGACCCCGGGCTCGCGCCGAGCCCGGCGCTGGGCGTGACCAGCGCGGTGATCGGCAACTGCGGCTTCACCATCGCGCCCTGCCGTCCCGCCGAGCGCGAGCGCACGATGCGCAACCTGACCCAGGTCGAGGGCATGGCGCTCGAGGTGCTGCGCGCCGGCATCCGCTGGGAGTTCGAGACCGTGCCCGAGTACCTGGACTTGCTCGAGCGCCGCGGCGCGGCGCTCAACGTAGCGGCCTTCGTCGGCCATTCCGCGGTGCGCAGCTACGTCATGGGCGATGCCGCCACCGAGCGCAGCGCGAGCGACGACGAGATCGCCGCCATGCGCGCGATCGTGCTCGAGGGCATGCGCGCCGGCGCGGTCGGCTTTTCCACCAGCACCTCGCCGGCGCACAACGGCGAAGGCGGGGTACCGATGCCCTCGCGCCTGGCGGACGAGCGCGAGCTGCGCGCACTGGTGGCTTGCCTGGGCGAAGCCGAACGCGGCGTATTCATGCTCACCAAGGGCGGCCAGACCCGGATCGACTTCCTGGAATCGCTCGCGGCGTTGTCGGGCCGGCCGGTGGTGGTCGCGGCGCTGCTGCACAACAGCACCAACCCGCGCGCGGTGTTCGACGACCTCGAAGCCATCCGCAGCGCCAACGCGCGCGGCCGGCGCCTGCTCGGCGCAGTTTCGTGCTGCCCGCTCACCAACGACTTCACCCTGCGCTCGCCTTACCCGGTCGAGGGGCTCGAGTCGTGGCGCCCGGCGCTCGGCCTGAAGGGCGAGGCATTCAAGGCCAGGCTGCGCGAGCGCGGTTTTCGCGACGCGCTGCGCGCCGAGCTCGAGCGCCCGGCGCATTTCCGCCTGTTCAACGGCGAGTGGCACAAGGTGACCGTGATCGAGTCGGCACGCAAGGACTGGGAGCAGCGCGATATCGCTTCGCTCGCGGCCGAAGCGGGCACCGACCCGCTCGACCTGATGCTCGACCTCGCGCTCGAAGAGGACCTGGAGACCGTGTTCAGCGCGCTGCTGCTGAACTCCGACGAGGACGCGGTCGGGCGCATGCTGCGCCACCCGTGCAGCCTGGTGTCGCTGTCGGATGCCGGCGCCCACCTGACCTTCTTCAACGACGCCGGCTTCGGCCTGCACCTGCTTGGGCACTGGGTGCGCGAGCTGGGCGCGTTCACGCTCGAGCAGGCCGCGCGCCAGCTGAGCTCGCTCCCGGCCGAGGTGTTCGGCCTGCGCGGGCGCGGCGCGCTCCTGCCCGGCCACGCCGCCGACCTGCTGCTGTTCGACCCGGCGACGGTGGGCCGCGGACCGAAGCGGCGCGTGTTCGACCTGCCCGGCGGCGCGCCGCGCCTGACCACCGACTCGATCGGCGTGCACGGCGTATGGGTAAACGGCGTTCGCGTGGCCGATGCGAACGGCCTCTTGCCGCTCGAACGCCTGCCGGGAATACTGCTGCGCGTCCAGACGGAGGAAGCAAGATGAAGCAACGCATGCTCGGAAGGCTCGAAGTGCCGGCGATCGGCCTTGGCTGCATGGTGATGCCCGGTTTTTACCTCGCCGGCAGCGAGGAGCAGTCGCTCGCGACGCTGCGCCGGGCGGCCGAAATCGGCTGCAATTTTCTCGACACGTCGGACCTGTACGGCAACGGCGCGAACGAGAAGCTGCTCGCGCGCGCGCTCAAGGGCCGGCGCGAGGCCTACATCGTCGCCACCAAGTTCGGCAACGTGCGGCGTCCCGACGGCACGGCAGACGTCGACGGCCGTCCGGAATACGTGGCCGAGGCCTGCGACAAGAGCCTGCAACGGCTGGGGATCGACCACATCGATCTCTACTACCAGCACCGGGTCGACGCCAAAGTGCCGATCGAGGACACCGTGGGCGCGATGAAGCGGCTGGTCGAGCAAGGCAAAGTGCGCCACCTGGGCCTGTCCGAGGCCGCGCCGCAGACCATCCGCCGCGCGCACGCCGTGCACCCGATCGCCGCGCTGCAGACCGAGTACTCGCTCTGGTCGCGCGACGTCGAGGCCGGGATCCTGCCCGTGTGCCGCGAGCTGGGGATCGGCTTCGTCGCCTACTCGCCGCTCGGGCGCGGCGTGTTCGGGGGCGAGATCGACGGCGCCGAAAGCCTGGGCGAAGGCGACCGCCGGCGCGACCATCCGCGCTTCCAGGGCGACAACCTCAAGGCGAACCTGGCGCTGGTCGAGCCGGTGCGCCGGATCGCCGCGGCGAAGGGCCGCAGCCCGGCGCAGATCGCGCTCGCCTGGCTGCTCGCCAAGGGCGACGACATCGTCCCCATCCCCGGCACGCGGCGCATCGAGCACCTGGAGGCGAACGTCGCCGCAGCCGAGATCGCGCTCACCGCCGAGGAGATCGCGCAGCTCGACGCCGCCTGCCCCCCGGGCGCGGCGCAGGGCACGCGCTACCCCGCGGGGCAGATGAAGCGGCTGGGGCTCTGAGGCGCGCGGCTCAGGCCGCGAACACCTGGGCGACGAGCCAGACCCCGGCGAGCGCGATCGGGATTCCGCTCGCGCGCAGCGCCGTGGCGCGCAACGCGCGCCCGCCGAACACTCCGGCGGCATGCAGCAGCGCGGTGGCCGCGACGAAGCCCGCCGCATAGTACGCCGCCGAGGCGCTCGCCGGCAGCTCGGCGGCGTGCGCGAGGCCGTGAAAGGCGCCGAACGCGGCGATCATTGCGCAGCCGGCGCCGAGCGAAGGCGTGCGCGGCAGCGCGACGAACAGCCCGAGCGCGAGCACCGAGCCGGCCACCAGGTGCTCGGTCGCCGGAAACGAGGCGCCGGCAAAGCCGGCGACGCCGCCGGCAAGCATCGCACCGACGAACGCGCAGGGCGCGAGCCACAGCGCGCGCCCGCCGCGGCGCGCAGCCCAGAGCCCGACCGCGACCATCGCGAGCAGATGGTCGAAACCGGTCAAGGGATGCAGGAAGCCTACGCTGGCACCGCCGGTGACGGCGTGGAACGGGTGAGCGAACACGGCGCCGGAAAATGCCGCGAGAACAAGCGCTACTGCGATGCGGTGCATAACATGCCCTCCGTTTCGATGAATGCGATGATCGCTTCGAGCCCCTGTCCGGTCTTGAGGTTCGAGAACACGAACGGGCGCGCGCCGCGCATCTTCTTCGCGTCGCGCCCCATCACCTCGAGCGAGGCGCCCACCAGCGGCGCGAGGTCGATCTTGTTGATGATCAGCAGATCGGACTTGGTGATCCCGGGGCCGCCCTTGCGCGGGATCTTGTCGCCGGCGGCGACGTCGATCACGTACAGCGTCAGGTCCGAGAGTTCCGGGCTGAAGGTCGCGGCGAGGTTGTCGCCGCCCGACTCGATGATCACCAGGTCGAGGCCGGCGAAGCGCCGCGTCAAGCGCGCCACCGCCTCGAGGTTGATCGAGGCGTCCTCGCGGATCGCGGTGTGCGGGCAGCCGCCGGTCTCCACCCCGATGATGCGCTCGGGCGCGAGCGCCTCGTTCCTGACCAGGAACTGCGCGTCCTCCTCGGTGTAGATGTCGTTCGTAACGACCGCGATGTCATAGCGCGCGCGCAGGGCGCGGCACAGCGCAAGGGTCAACGCGGTCTTGCCCGAGCCCACCGGGCCGCCGATGCCGATTCTGAGGGGTTGGGTCGCGCTCATGATCTGAACAGCCTCGAGTACTGGGTTTCGTGGCGGGAGGAAAGGATCGCGAGGCGCGGCGCGAAATTGCCGAGCTCGTCGTCGCGCAGCCGTGCCGCGCGCGCGGCGAGCGCCTCGAGCCGGGCGCCGAGCGCGAGCAGGATCCTCTGCCCGTCGGTCTGCCCCAGCGGCACCGCCTTGAGCGCCGCCATGACCTGGTTCTCGAGCCAGGCCCACAGGTAGACGACGAGCGACTCGCGTGCTTCGAGCCTCCAGCAGCGTACGGCATGGGCGTAGGCGAGAGGAAATGAAATTTCCGCGTCCTCGATCGCCTCAAGCCCAAGATTCCGAAGAAGAGCTGCAAGGGAGTAGCCCATCTGCAGCGTCTCGGCGCGCAGCTCGGCGGTCTCGCGGCCGGCGAGCAAGAGCTCGTTCCAGGCCGGGTCAGGGTGCTCGATCATGCGCAGCAGCAGCGGCGCCTCCATTCTTGCCAGCGTGTGCTCGAGCACGTCTCCGATCCAGCCCTGCGCGCTCGCAGCGTCGCGCACCAACCCCACTTCGATCGCCGCCTCGAGCCCGCCCGAGTAGCTGTACGCGCCGACAGGCAACGCGGGGCTGGCCAATTGAAGGAGTCGCGCGAGGTTCATTCGTGATGATGATGCTCGTGAATCTTTCCAGGGTGAGAGTGCCCGTCGTGATGAGCATGGCCGCCTCCCGCATAGGCGCCCGCTTCGGGCTCGAACGGCGCGTCGATCTCGCTTACTTTCGCACCGAGCGTCCGGGCGAGCTCCGCGAGCACGTGGTCCGCGGCGATGCGCAGGAACTGCTTGCCGACCTGCACCGGCACATGCCGGTTGCCGAGGTGGTAGGCGACCTTCGCCAGCTCTTCCGACTCGATGTGCAGGAGCTTTTCGGGCTCGGCGAGCACCTCGATCACGCGACCGTCGGAGGCCGTCACCAGGTCACCGCCGCGCAGGATCTGACCGCGCGGCAGCAGCAGCGCCACCTCCTCGCCGGAGTCGAGCCTGGCGCGCAGGCGGCTCTTCTGGCGCAGCTCGAAGGGGAGCCTAAGCTGCCCCTTCACCTCGACTTTGTAGGCCGCGCGCGGAATCGTGAGTTTCGTCTTGATTTCGAGCATCAGAACAGGAAATACCGCTGCGCCATGGGAAGGACTTTCGCCGGCTCGCACACCAGCAGCTCGCCGTCGGCGCGCACCTGGTAGGTCTCGGGATCGACCTCGATCTTCGGCCGCAGGTCGTTGTGCACCATGTCCTTCTTGCCGATCCTGCGCGTGCCGGCGACCGCGATCAACGGTTTGGCCAGTCCGAGATCGTTCAACGAGCCATCTTGCATGGCGGCCTGCGAAACGAAGCTGACCGAAGTGCGCAGCGCGCGGCCGAAGGCGCCGAACATCGGCCGGTAGTGCACCGGCTGCGGGGTCGGGATCGACGCGTTCGGGTCGCCCATCGCCGCCGCGGCGATCATGCCGCCCTTCAGGATCAGGGAAGGCTTGACGCCGAAGAACACCGGCCTCCACAGCACGAGATCGGCGAGTTTGCCGGGCTCGATCGAGCCGACCGCGTGCCCGATGCCGTGCGTAATGGCGGGGTTGATCGTGTATTTTGAAATGTATCTCTTCACCCTGTTGTTATCGTT
>JBOIFB010000040.1:0-14978 GCA_050741415.1 Burkholderiales bacterium
AAGACATGCAGGCACGCGCGCTCGCCGAGCACCGCGTCGACGCCGAGCGGCTGCTCGAGGCAACTCGCGCGGCGCTTCAGGCTGACGGCGCGCTGCTCGAGGCGGACGAGCGCGCCGCGATCGACAAGGAGATGGCGGCGCTGCGGGCGGCGCTTGCCGGCGCCGATGGGCGCCCACTCAAGCGGGCGACCGAGGCGCTCAGCCGAGCCACCGACGCCTTCGCGGCGCGGCGCATGGACGCGAACGTACGGCGCGCGCTCACGGGCCGCAGGATCGCCAATCTCGAGTCTTAGCAGGACTCTGCATGCCCAAGCTGAAAGTGCTGCCTCATCCTCAACTTTGCCCGCAGGGCGCCGAGCTCGAAGCCAAGGAGGGCGTCTCGATCCTCGATACGCTGCTCGGTTGCGGCATCGAGATCGAGCACGCCTGCGAGAAGTCCTGCGCCTGCACCACCTGCCACGTGGTGGTGCGCGAGGGCATCGGGTCGCTCGACGAGGCCGAGGAAAAGGAGGAGGACATGCTCGACAAGGCTTGGGGGCTGGAAGCGAGCTCGCGCCTGTCGTGCCAGGCTAGGGTGCGCGGCGCGGACCTGGTGATCGAGATTCCGAAGTACACCGTCAACTACGCGCGCGAGGAGCACTGATGAAGTGGACCGACAGCCGAGAGATCGCGATCGCGCTCGCCGAGCGATTTCCCGCGACCGACCCCAAGACGATCCGATTCACCGATCTGCATCGCTGGGCGCTTGAGCTGCCCGGTTTCGGCGACGACCCCAAGCACAGCGGCGAGAAAATCCTCGAAGCAATCCAGATGGCGTGGATCGACGAAGTCGATTGACTGCCCCCGGCCCCTAGGGCCGGCCCGCCTCGCTGCCCCAGAGCTGCTTCACGCGCGCGTCGCGTCCGCAGCCCTCGCGGTAGAAGTGATAGCGAAGCGGGTTCTTCTTGTAGTAATCCTGGTGGTATTCCTCGGCCGGCCAGAAGGTGCCTGGCTCGGCGATCTCCGTCACGATCGGCGCCTTGAACGGCTTGGTCCGCGCGATCTCCGACTTGGATTGCTCGGCGAGGCGCTTCTGCTCGTCGTTCAGGTAGAAAATCGCCGTCCGGTACTGCGTGCCGACGTCGCAGAACTGACGGTCTTTCACCGTCGGATCGATGCTGTGCCAGTACACCCGGAGCAGCGTCTGGTAGCTGACGACTTTGGGGTCGAACCGGATCTCGACCGATTCGGCGTGGCCGGTGCTGCCGGAAGAGACCTCCTCGTAGGTGGGGTGCGCGGTGTGGCCGCCGGTGTAGCCGGAGGTGGTCGAGACGACTCCGGGCACCTTGTCGAAGTCGGATTCGACGCACCAGAAGCAGCCGCCGGCGAAAATGGCCGTTTCCAGGCCTTTGGGCTGGGCCGACGCGGCGGCCGACGCGAGCGTGAGGGCAATCGCGGCGATGAGCCGGAAGATCATGTCAGGAGCTCCGCTGGTTGTTCACCTTAGTCTGTACGCGCTTGCGGCCCTTACGGACGCAGGCCCAGCTCAGCGAGTACCGCCTCGATCACCGGTTCATCGCGGCTGCCCAGCGATTTACTCGATCTTCGCCTTCGCGCGCAGGCTCTGCACCAGCTCGCGCAGCTGGCGCTGCTTGAGATCCTGCTCGATGCGAGCCTTGACGTCGTCCAGCGGCGGAAACTTGAGCGGTCGTATGTCCTCGACCTGGATCACGTGGTAGCCGTAGCGCGTGTGAACCGGCTTCTCGGTGTACTTGCCCTTGTCGAGCTTCACCATCGCGTCGCTGAACGCTTTGTCCAGGTTGCCCCCCGGGGACATCCAGTCCAGTTCGCCGCCGCGGTCGCGGGTCCCTGCATCCTTCGACTTCTTCGCCAGGTCCTCGAATTTGGAGCCCTTGTCCAGCGCCGCGATCACGCTCTTGGCCTCGTCTTCGGTGTCGAGCAGGATATGGCGCACCTTGTATTCCTTGCCGCCGGCCTTCGCCTTGGTCTGGTCGTACTCCTTCTGGATCTCGACCTCGCTTACCGGATGCTCGCGCAGCCAGTCGCCGACGTAGTGCTGCACGATCACGGTCTGGCGCACCAGCGCAAGCTCGGCCTGCAGCGCGGGCTTCTTGGCGTAGCCGGTGCGCGCAGCTTCCTGCGCGATCAGCTCGCGGTTGATGAGGTCCTCGCGCACCGCTTCGCGCATGGCTGCGTTGTCGGGCGCTCCCTGGACCTCGCGCTCGCGCAGCAGCACGTCGGCGCGCGAGGCGGGAATCGCGACGCCGTTCACGATCGCGATGGGGCCGGCCTTGGCGGCTTTCTTCGGCGCGTCCTTCGCCGCGGCCTGCGCAAGGACTGCGGCGGGGAGGGCGAGGGCGAGGGCCGCGAGCGCGGCGCCGGCGAGTCGGCGTAGCTTCATCTGCTTCCTTTGTGGCAAGAGTAGTCGAGACCGCATTATGCGCTGCCTTCGTCCGGCGCGCGGGCGGCGATGGTGAGCGCGTGGATCGGGTCGTCCATCAGCTTTCCCAGGGCTTGGTAAATCATCCGGTGGCGCGCCAGGGTCGGTTTGCCGCGAAACGCCTCGGCCACGATGGTGAGGCGCCAGTGGGTGTTGCCGCCCGGCTTCCAGCCGGCGTGGCCTTGGTGCTTGGCGCTTTCATCGAGCAACTCGAGGCGAACAGGCTCGAGCACCGCGAGCCGCTGCCGCATGAGGGCCTCGACGCTCATTGCTTGTCGCTGCCCTGCTCGACGTGTCGGGCGAGGAACAGCGCCTGCGCCAGGATGAACAGCAACATTAGGCCGGTTACGCCGAAAAGCTTGAAATTCACCCACTGATCGCGCGTGAAATGGAACGCGACGTACAGGTTGAGCGCACCCATGGCAGCGAAGAATCCGGCCCAACTCCAGTTCAGCGCGGCCCACGCGGGCGCCGGCAGCTGCAGCTGCGCGCGCATCATGGCGCGGATCAAGTTGCGGCCGAAGAAGCGCTCCGAGACCACCAGCACCAGGGCGAATAGCCAGTACAGCACCGTCGGCTTCCATCGGATGAACACATCGTCGTGCAGCAGCAGGGTCGCGCCGCCGAACACGACGATAATCGCGAAGCTCGCCCACAGCATGCCGTCGACGCGCTTGCCGCGCAGCCACAGCCAGCCGATCTGCACGAACGTGGCCGCGATCGCCGCCGCCGTCGCGACGTAGATGCCCTGCAGCTTGAACGCGACGAAGAAAAGGATGACCGGGAAAAGGTCGAAAAGAAACTTCATGCCTTGTCGAACTTGAGCGAGGCCGAATTCATGCAGTAGCGCAGGCCGGTCGGCTGCGGCCCGTCTTCGAACAGGTGCCCCAGATGGGCCTTGCAGCGCGCGCAGTGTACCTCGGTGCGCTTCATCAAGAAGGAGTAGTCCTCCTCGACGGCGACGTTTTCAGGCCTGAGCGGCTGCCAATAGCTCGGCCAGCCGGTTCCGGATTCGAATTTGTGCTCCGACGAGAACAGCTCGGCGCCGCAGCATATGCAGCGATAGACGCCTTTCTCGTGGAGGTCCCAGTACTCGCCGCTGAAGGCCGCCTCGGTGCCCTTGCGCCGCGCCACCTTGAACTGCATCGGAGTGAGCTCCTTCTTCCATTCCGCATCCGTTTTCTCGACTTTGGTGTCCATTTTCGTTCCTGTGCTGGTACTTCATCGCCAGTTGCCGACCGCGCGGCGCGCGGCGTCGTTCTCCGGCCGCACCATCAATCCGCTCGCCGTCACCGTCACGACGTACTGCGCGCCGTCGGCCATCGGCACGTACGCCGCGCTGCCGTACAGGGCGTCGGCGAACGGCAGGTAGTCATGATACCGCCTCGCCAGCTGCCACAGGTCGAGCCTGGGGGTGTGCCATAGCGGATAGACGGTGCGCATCGCGGTCAGTTCCTCCGCCGCCTCCGAATAGCGCCCGGAGAGCCGCTCGAGCCGGTATACGGTGTCGAAGCCGATGACGGTGCCGATCGCACGCCACTTGAGGACGCGGGCGTCGACTTGCCATTCGTCGCCCCGCAGCTCGTACTCGTGCGGCGCGGCGTCAGGAATGCTCAACGTCAGGACGAAGTCCTGCGGCCCGCGCGCGCGCAGCGCGACGTGCGCCGCGACCTGTTCGTGCGTCAGCCTCGCATAGGAGTGCAGGCCCGCGGCGACCACGGCCGCAAGCACGCCGAGCAGCACCACTGCCGCGCCGAGCAACAGCAGCAGCGTGCCGCGCCCGATTTGCGCGCGGCGCAGCCGGCGCAGGCCCGCCAACTCGAGCGGCAAAGCGAGAATCACGCCGAGCAGCGCAAAGCCGATCAGCAGCTCCTGCGGCGACCGGCTGGAGAGCAAGTTCAGCATCGGCGTACTATATTCGCGCCAGGTGCACTTCCTTGGAGCGGTCCCAGAGGTTGGGTGTCACGCTATTGTGGTAGCCCGAGATGAACTCACGCGCCGCGCCATTCGCGGGATCGAAGGTATGGCGCCTGACCGCACCGATGTTGGCGCCGTAGACGTGGATGCTGATCGCCGTGCAGTCATCGGCCGCGTTGGAGACCACGTGCACGTCCCCGATGCGCGGCGAAACGCGGTCGACATCGCCCGGACGCACGCGATGCGTGCCCGTCACGCGCATCGGTCTTGCCACGGAATACTCCTCGCACAATTCCTCGCCGCGCATCACGCCCACCAGGCCCCACACGGTGTGGTCGTGCACCGGGGTCTTCTGGCCCGGCTGCCAGACGAAGCTCAGCACCGAGAAGCGCTCGAGCGGGTCGCAGTGCAGCAGGTACTGGCGGTAGGAGTCGGGCGAAGGCCGGGCGAACTCCTCGGGCAGCCAGTCGTCATGCGTGACGAGCTCGCGCAGCAGCTTCTCGCCTTCGTCGAGCAGCGCGGGCTCGTCGCCGGCGCGGCGCTCGACCAGAGCGGTCATGTCTTGCACGAATTTTCGGAAGCGTTGGATGTTTTTCATGTGGCCGAATGTGAAATGGGACCCGTGTGCCATTATCCTACCGTTAAGATGCAAACGACAGGTGCAGACGGATCCATGAAATGACGAATTCGGAATCCGCCTTGCCCCGGGTGAACGTGCAGGCGCTGCGCGCGATGCTCGGTGACGGGCGCGAGCTCGCGCTGCTGGACGTGCGCGAGGAAGGCGTTTTTGCCCAGGGGCACCTGCTCACCGCGGCCAGCCTGCCGCTGTCGCGGCTCGAGCTCGGGCTCGAGCGGCTGGTGCCGCGGCGCGGAACGCGCGTCGTGCTGTGCGACGACGACGAGGCCCTGGCCGGGCGGGCCGCGGCGGCGATGCGCCGCTTCGGCTGGTGCGACGTGTCGCTGCTCGCCGGCGGCGCGGCGGCGTGGAAGGCCGCCGGCCACGAGCTTTTCAGCGGCGTGTACGTGCCGAGCAAGGCGTTCGGCGAAGCGGTCGAGCACGGCTGCGGCACGCCGCGCATCAGCGCGGCCGAGCTCAAGGCCCGGCTCGACGCGGGCGAGGACGTCGTGGTGCTCGATTCGCGCCCGATGAGCGAGTACCGCGTGATGAACATCCCGGGTGCGATCGATTGTCCCGGGGCCGAGCTGGTGTTCCGTGTGCACGAGGTGGTGAAGCGGCCGCAGACGCTCGTCGTGGTGAACTGCGCCGGGCGCACGCGATCGATCATCGGCGCGCAATCGCTGATCAACGCCGGCCTGCCGAACCGGGTCGTGGCGCTGCAGAACGGAACCATGGGCTGGCACCTCGCCGGCTTCGAGCTCGAGCACGGGCAGCAGCGGCACGCTCCGGCGCCGTCGGCCGAGGCGCTGGCGATGGCGCGCGCGGCGGCCGCGAAGGTGGCCGAGCGCAGCGGCGTGCGCGCAATCCCGCTCGCAGACCTCGAGCGCCTGCGCGGCGAGGCCGCGCGCACCACCTACTGCTTCGACGTCAGGAGCCCCGAGGAGTACCGCGCCGGCCACCTGCCGGGCTTCGTCTGCGCCCCGGGCGGGCAGCTCGTGCAGGCGACCGACCTGTACGCCGCGGTGCGCAACGCGCGCATCGTGCTTGCCGACTCGGACGGCGTGCGTGCCCGCATGACGGGCTCGTGGCTCGCGCAGATGGGGTGGCGCGAGGTCTGCATCCTCGAAGGAGTAGACACGAACAGCATGAGCGAGCGCGGCATGCCGCCGGTGCGCGTGCTCGGGCTCGACTCGGCGCGGGCCGAGGCGGTCGATGCGCAGACGCTGCAGGCACTGCTCACGGCGGGCGAAGCGACCCTGCTCGATTTCGCGACCAGCCTGCAGTACCGCGACGGCCATATCCCGGGTGCCTGGTTCGCGGTGCGCGCGCGCCTTGCCGATGCGCTGGCGGCGGTCGGTCCGATCATGAAGCTCGCCTTCACCTCGCCCGACGGCGTGCTGGCGCAGCTCGCCGCGGCGGAGACGGGCGGGCTCGCGCTTGCGGGCGGCACCGAGGCCTGGCGTGCCGCCGGCCTGCCGCTCGAGGCGGGCGCGACGCGCATGGCCTCGCCCGCGGACGACGTGTACTACCGGCCGTACGACCGTCGCTCGCAGATCGAGCAGGCGATGAAGGACTATCTCGACTGGGAGGTGGCGCTGGTCGAGCAGCTCAAACGCGAGGACTACCTGCGCTTCGACCTGCGGGCCTGAAGCGAGCGTAGTTTCGCTGCGCAGGGCGCTAGCCGGCGCGCAGCACCTGCCGGATCGCGTCGACCAGCACGCTCTTGCTGTACGGCTTCGTGACGTAGGCGTCGGCGCCTAGCGCGAGGCCGCGGCGGATGTCTTCGGTCTCGGTCTTCGCGGTCAGCATCACCACCGGCAGCGTCGCGAGCTTGCGGTGGCTGCGGATCTTGGCCAGGATGTCGAAGCCGTCGCCGTCGGGCAGCATCACGTCCAGCAGCACGATGTCGGGCGGCTGCCGGGTGCGCAGCTCGGCCAGCAGCTCGGCGGCGCTGCGCGCGACGCGCACCGCGTAGCCCGCCATGCTGACGCGCAGGTCCGCGAGCGCGAGCTGGTCCGGGTCGTCCTCGACGATCAGCACCGTCGTCTGCGCGGGAGTGCGCTTGGTCGGCGGCAGGTTCGCGATCCGTTCGCGGGCGAGAAACAGGCCGCTGCGCTCGAGCGCAGTCCCGGCCTCCGCCGCGGTGCGCGCCAGCCGCTCGGCGTCCTGCGGCAGCACCTTGGGTTCTTTCGTGGGAATCGAATTGAAGTGGTCGGTGAAATCCAGATCCGCTCCCGTCTCCGACGGCAGCGTTTCGATAAAGCCGAGTTCTTCCAGCTCCGCGAGCCATTCTCCGAGCAACTGGTCGGGGTATTCGCGCAGGCGCCCGCGGATCACTTCGAAATGCGTCTTGGTTTCGATCAGGGCCAGCAGGCGTCGATAGTCGGCGGGAATCGCGGTGTCGTCGCCCGCGCGGGCATGCTTGCCGGTGGCGGTGATTCGGTAGCTGCGATCGGCCATTTCCGTTCCTCAGGTTCTTATGATATCCGGCGCGTCGCCGTAGAGTCTTTCCACCAGCGCGGCGCGTCGCTCGAGCACCGCGCGCTGATTCATGTAGCCCTTGTCGGTGATCTCGTTGGCGTCGATCGAGGGCGCCTCGTCCATCACCAGCAGCCGCACCGGATGAGTCGAGCTGCCCGCGTCCTGCGCGAGGCTGCGCAGCGCCTGCGCGAGGCGCTCGCGCAGCGCATCGGGCTCGAGGCCGCAGGCCGCCGTCGGATTGAGGAACGCCAGCGCGCCGACCTCGTCGCGGTCGTGCCCCGTGATCACTGCGTCCTGGATCAGCGGGTTGGCCGCGGCAATCAGCCGCACCCGCACCGCCCCGACGTGGACCCAGGTCCCGGTGGCGAGCTTGAAGTCCTCGGCGATGCGGCCGTCGAATTCGATTCCCTTGGCGGGGTCCCCAGGATCGGCGAGCTTGGCCGCGTCGCCGATGCGGTAGTAGCCCTCTTCGTCGAACGCGGCGCGCGTGAGATCGTCGCGCTTGTAATAGCCCGGGGTGACGTTCGCGCCTCTGACTCGCACCTCCAGCTTGCCCGCCGAAGGCACCAGCTTGAGCTCGCAGCCTGCCACCGGCAGACCGATGACGCCTGCGCGTTCCATGTGAAAATGCACCGCGGTGGCGAGCGGCGAGGTCTCGGTCGAGCCCCAGGCCGAGAGCATCGCCAGCTGGCCGTTCTTTTCCTCGAGCGCGAGTTGCTCGATGCGCTGCCACAGGTTCTGCGGCAGTGCGGCGGCGGCGTAGAACAGCATGTCGAGGTCGCGGAAGAATGTCTTGCGCAGCGCCGCGTCGCGCTCGAGGTGGGGCAGCAGCAGGTCGTAGCCGCGCGGCACGTTGAAGTACATCGTGCCCGCCACCTCCTTCAGGTTCTTCACCGTCGTCTCGACCAGGCCCGGCACCGGTTTGCCGCCGTCGATATACAGCGTGCCGCCGTTTCTGAGCACCATGTTGAAGTTGTGATTGCCGCCGAAGGTGTGGTTCCACGGCAGCCAGTCGATCACTACCGGCGAACGGTCCTCGACGAACGGCCAGGCCTGCGCCAGCATCTGCTGGTTTGCGCACAGCATGCGCTGCGTGTTGATGACGCCCTTGGGCATCCCGGTCGAGCCGGACGTGAACAGGATCTTGGCCACCGTATCCGGTCCGAGCGTGGCGAACGCGTCGTCGACGCGCCGCGTGGGCTTGCCCGCCAGCAACTCGACCACGGGCGTCGCCGTGGCGCCGACCGCGCCGAGCGCCGCGCCGAACTTGTCCGGGTCGGCGGTGTACACCAGCCCGGGCCGCACCAGCTCGAAGATGGACCTGAGCTTGGCGAAATCCTTCGACATGAGCGAGTAGGCGGGCGAGACCGGCGCGACCGGCACTCCGACGTGCATCGCGCCGAGCGCGAGCAGCGCGTGGTCGATGCCGTTGTCCGACAGGATCGCGACCGGCTGCCCGGCGCCGAGCCCCCGCTCGAGCAGCGCCTGGCCGATACGGCGCGCCGCGTCGAGCGCCTCGCGGTAGCTCAGCCTGCGCCAGGCCTCGCCCGCGCGCTCGGCGAGGAAGGTCCGTTCCGGCGCGGCGCCTGCCCAGTGCACCAGCCATTCGCCGACCGCGCGCGCGTACGGCGCCAGCGGCTGCGGCGAGCGCAGCAGCAGCGTGCCGTCGGAACGCCGTTCGGACAGGACCTGCGCCGGGGCAAAGCGCAAGTCGGAATGAAGCCGGGCCCCCATCGCGTGTCCTCCTCTTGTTCGCGCGCCTATTCTAGCCGCACCGAGGGAATTTGATCCGGCGCATCATCCTGCGCGGCCTGCCCGGTGCGCCGCCGCAAGCGCCTCAGTTGAGAGTGGCGAGGATCTGCCGGATCTGCTCCGGCGTGTGTTCGCCCGCGAGCGGAGTTCCCGGGATTAGGTACTTGCCCATCGCGAGCGGCCCGATCACGACCGGCTCGAAGCCGATCTCGCGCACCAGTTCCGAGGCGAGCGCGAGGGCGCCGGCGTCGTCGCCCGCCATCGGCATGCCGATGCGTTCGGGCCGCTCGCGGGCCTGCGGCAACCGCGCGTACCCGATCGCGTTGAAGGCACGCACCAGGCGCGCTCCCGGCAGCAGCTCCGCCGTCGCGAGCCCGGCACCTTTCTCCCTCGCCCAGAGAGCGATTTCGCCGTCGCGCGCCGGGATCGGGTTGCACGCATCGAGCACGAGGGCCTTGGTGGCGAGCGCGGGCCCGTAGTCTTTGCCGATCTGCGGCAGCGCGCGATAAGGTACGGCAAGCAGCACGGCGTCGCCGAACGCGATCGCCTCCTGCACCGAACCGGCGTGTGCGAGCGAGCCGAGTCTGTCGACCAGCTCCTTCGGTTCCCCGGGATTGCGCGCGGAGAACATCACCGGGTGGCCCGCTTTGATCCATAAGCCGCCGAGCGTACCGCCGATGTGTCCGGCACCGATGGTAGCGATCTTGAGCGGCGCGCCGGCGGCGCGCGTTGCGAGAGGCAAGGTCGCGAACAGCGCAGCGCCGCACGCCCCGCGCAGCAGGTCTCGACGGGACTGATTGACGATCGCGTGCTTCGACATGGTCGGCTCCTCAAAGAGTTTGTACGAACTCCACCATCTGCTTGCGTTGTGCGGCGTCGGGCAAGCGGCCGCGCATCGCGCCGAGGTTGTCGGCCATGTGCGCGGGGTTCGCGGTGCCGGGGATGACCGCAGTCACCGTCGCGTTGCCGAGCAGGAACTTTAGGAAGAATTGCGCCCAGCTCCCGGCGTCGAACTCCCTGGCCCAGTCCGGCAGCGCCTTGCCTCGCACGGCGCGGAACAGCCGGCCGCGGCCGAACGGCAACGCGGTCAGGACCGCCGTCATCGTCTCGGCGGCGAGCGGCAGCAGGCGCTGCTCCGCGTCGCGGCTGTCGAGCGAATAATCGATCTCGAGGAAATCGGGCCGTTCGCGCCTCAAAACCGCCTCGAGCGCGGCGTAGTCGCCTCGGAACGTCGAGGTAATGCCGACGTAGCGGCAAACGCCCGCGGCTTTCCAGGCGCGAAACTGCGCCAGGTCCTGGTTCGGGTCGTGCACGTTGTGCAGCTGCAGCAGATCCACCTGCGCGGTGCGCAGCCGCGCGAGCGAGCTGCGCAGTTCCCCAGCGTCGGGCTGTTCGAGCTTGGTGGCGATGAACACCCGCTTGCGCAGTCCCGCCCTGGCGACGAGGTCGCCGACGATGGCTTCCGCCGAGCCGTAGGACGAGGCGGTGTCGATGATCTTGCCGCCGCCCGCGACGAGCACGTGCAGCACTTCGGCCGGCGCGGCGCGCCTGGCTGCGTCGTCGCCGACGTCGAACACGCGGGAGGTGCCGAGCCCGACCGCAGGCCGGCGCTCGCCGGTGCGCGGAATTGCCCGGGTGATGACGCCCGGTGCTGCGCTCCACCCCGTCGAGGGCACCAGGCCTGCGGCGGCAAGTGCGGCGGTGCGCGAGACGAACTCCCGTCGAGACATCCCGTTCATGTCAACCTCCCTGCGCAGCGCGCCGTTCCTGAGCGCGGCCGAGCGCCACGGAGAGCGCGAGCCAGCCGAGCGCCGCCGGGACTGCGCAGGCGGCGATCGCGCCAAGCTTGAGGCCGATCACCTGCAAGCTGTCGAACAGCCAGCCGTAGAGCGCATCCGAGCCGCGGAACACGACCACGTCGATCAGGTTCTTCGCCTTGTACTTCGCCTCGCGCGAGACGACGGTATAGAACACCTGCCGCGCCGGGTTGGAGATGGCGAAATTCATCGTGCGCTGAATGGCCTGGAAAAATACCACCGCGGCCAGGCCCGGCATCAGCGCCAGCACGGCGAAGGCCACGACGTACACCGCGGGCAGCGCAGCCGCCGCGGGCGCGACGCCGAAGCGTTTCAGGAAGCGCCCCGTGACGAAGGACTGCGTCGCCAGCGTGAGCAGGCCCACCGCCAGGTCGATGCCGGCGAACAGCCGCGTCTGCTGCGCCGCCCCGTGCAGCGTCGTCGAAACGATGTGCGCCTGCTGGAAATAGAGGAAGGTGCCGCCGAAGGAAAGCAGGCTGACCCAGGCGGCGACGCCGAGCAGGTAGGGCGAGCGGGCAACCGCGGCGATCCCGGCGATCGCGCTGCCGCCGATGCGCGCGTCGGCCGCAGCGGGCGTGGCGCGAGTCGGCGTGATTGCCGCTGCCCGTTCAAGGCGGTGCACGCACAGCACGGCGAGCTCGAGCAAGACGACTGCAACCAGCAGCAGGTTGACCGGTCCGAGGGGCACCGAGAGCCAGATCGTGATGACGGGGCCGAGCAGGGCGCCCGCGGTTCCGCCGGCACCGATGAAGCCGAACAGGCGCTTGCCCTGCTCGCTGCTGAAAATGTCGGCCATGAACGACCAGAACACCACCACCGCGAACAGGTTGAACACGCTCACCCAGACGAAAAAAACGCGTGCAACCCACGCGGTGCCGGCGTGCAGCGTGAGCAGCAACCAGAACAGCGCGAGGTTGACGACGAAAAAGTGATAGACGACCGGAATGAACCTCGCGCGCGGCAGGCGCGCGACCAGTACGCCATAGAGCGGCTGGGCGAGCAACAGCACGAGGAAAGTCGCGGTAAACAACCAGGGCAGGTTGCGTACGCCGCCGGCGATCCCCATCTGGTCGCGCAGCGGGCGCAGCACGTAATAGCCGGCGAGCAGCAAAAAGAAATAGGCGAAGGACCAGAGGAGCGCAGCCAATTCCGCCGGCGTGACCGGAACCGCGCGCGCGACCAGACGGTGCAGGGCGGAGCTGCTCGAAGGCGTGGATTCCGGAGCTGGTGTCACGGGCGCAGAGCATTATGCGCCCGGCCGCGCGGAACTTCCCTACAGGTCTCCCGGTTTCAGCAGCGCGTTGCAGACCGCCAAGCTGCGGCGGTGGGTTTCGCGGATGCGGGAAAGCGCCTCGACGCCCTCGGCGTCCGGCACGCGCGGCAGCGCGGCCTCGATCTCGCGCACCGACCAGCCGAGCCCGCGACAGAGAAACTCGAGCCGCGCGCGTCGGCCGCGCAGCGCGAGCGCCTGGTCGAGGAACTCGCCGGTGGCGTGGCTGTAGGGCTCGCCCGCCCGCTTGAGCAGCTCGCCTAGCAGCACGCAGTTGTGCGCTTCGTCGCCCTGGACCCTGCGCAGCGACTTCCAGGCATCGCCGTCGCGCGGGTACTCGCCGAGGAACTCGAGCAGCGCGCGTGCTCCCGCGCGCTCGGCCTCGAGCATGCGGTTGAGGAACGCGCACCAGTCGGCGCGCGCGAAAGCCGGCACGGCGCCGCTCATGACAGGTGCACGTACTCGTAGTCGAGCGGCAAGTTGTTGATGCCGCGGTCGGGCGGCGCGATCCAGGCCGCCATCTTCCCCGGTGCGATCACCTTCTGCATGAGCGATTTCACGAACGCCTTGTCCTCGGGCGACGGGACCCACTCGTAGAGACGCCGCTCGTACTCTTCCTTCGGCAGCAGCTTGCCGCTCGCGTCGACCGGCAGGCCGACCCAGGAGCCGATCGCGCGCCGGAAGCGCGACGAAGGCAGGCTGAGGCGGAACTCGTGCCCGGCGCGCTCGATCGCGCGATTCCAGCGCTTCAAGCCGATCTCGCAGTCCTTGAGGTAGGACTCGCGCATCACCTCGTTCAGGGCGTTGAGCATCGGCACCTCCTGCGCGCCCTCGGGCGTGTCGAGCTTGAGGCTGACGTCGCGCAGCACGTGGTCCTGGTACTGCGACTCGTCGGGCCGGCCCTTGAGGCCGTTGGCGAAGCTCGCCGCGGCGTTGGACGAGATCTCGGAGCCGAACAGGTCGAGCGACGAGGAGCACCAGAAGTTGAGGTACTTCTGCAGCAGCGGCAGGTCGACCGCGCCCTGCGCGCGCACCCTGGCCGGGTCGTCGCTGCCGAGCTCCTTCATCACCTCCAGCGTGCGCTTGACCACGCGCCCGATGCCGGTCTCGCCGACGAACATGTGGTGCGCTTCCTCGGTCAGCATGAAGCGGCAGGTGCGCGAGAGCGGGTCGAACGCGCTCTCGGCGAAGCTCTTGAGCTGGTACTTGCCGTCGCGGTCGGTGAAGTAAGTGAAGCAGTACAGCGACAGCCAGTCCGAGATCGGCTCGTTGAACGTGGTCAGGATCCTCGGCTTGTCGGTGTCGCCGCTGTGCCGCGCGAGCAGCTCCTCGGCTTCCTCGCGCCCGTCGCGCCCGAAGTAGGCGTGCAGCAGGTACACCATGGCCCACAGGTGGCGGCCTTCCTCGACGTTGATCTGAAACAGGTTTCTCAGGTCGTAGAGCGACGGGCCGAGGTGCCCGAGCAGGCGCTGCTGCTCGACCGAGGCGGGCTCGGTGTCGCCCTGGGTCACGATCAGCCGGCGCAAGGTCGAGCGGTGCTCGCCCGGCACCTGCTGCCACACCGGCTCGCCCACGTGATCGCCGGAGCCGATCGTGCGCTCGGGCTGCTGGTCGGCGAGGAAGATGCCCCAGCGGTAGTCGGGCATCTTGACCGCACCATAGTGGGCCCAGCCCTGGGCGTCGACCGAGGTGGCGGTGCGCAGGTAGACCTCGGCCTGCTCGAAGTCGCTCGGCCCCATCTCGTGCCACCACTCGAGGAAATGCGGCTGCCAGTGTTCGAGCGCGCGCTGCAGCGACTTGTCGCCGGCGAGCGCGACGTTGTTCGGAATGCGCTCGTCGTAGTTGATGCCTGACATGGCTAGACCCTTTCCCAGTTGAATTTCGGTTTCGCGCCGCTGCCGTAGACTTTGAGCGCGCCTTGCTCGCCGACCGCGTTCGGTCGGATGAAGATCCAGTTCTGCCACGCCGTGAGGCGGCCGAAGATGCGCGTCGCCATGTTCTCCCGCCCCGAAAAGCGCAGGCTCGCTTCCATGCCGGTGAGCGCGTCGGGCGAAAGGCTCGCGCGCTCCTCGATCGCGAGCCGGATCTCGTCCTCCCAGTCCAGGTCGTCGGGCGCCGCGGTCACCAGGCCGAGCTCGAGCGCGTCGTGCGCGCCGAGCTTCTGGCCGATCGCCTGGCGCGCCGCCTCGACCGGCGCTGAGACCTCGCAGTAGCGCGCCTCGATGCGCGAGGCGCCGCTCGCCATCGGCCACAGGCCGAAGTTCGCCGCCGAAAGCGCGATATGCGGCGCGCCCGTTTCCTCCTCGGGCAGGTGCAGCATGTAGGCGCGGTCGGCCGCAAACAGCAGCTCGGCCAGCGTGCCGGCAAAGCACGAGCCCTGGTCGACGATGGCGAACATCGAGCGGCTCGAGACGTCCAGGCGCGCGAGCGTGCGGCGCAGGTAACCGACGGTCTCGCGCACGAACCAGTGCTTGGCATTGGCCTCGAGCATGGCGTCAAGCGCGAGCACGGCGTCCGCGCTGCCGCGCGTCTTGAGCAGCCAGAGCCCGATCTCGAGCTCGTTGTGGCGCAGGTTGAGGATCGCGTCGTCGAGCTCGCGCGCGACCTTCAGCGGCCACCAGTCCGCGCCGGCGGCGAGCATCTGCTCGGGCGTTTTCGGCTGCGCGCCTTCGGGCGCCGCGA
>JBOIFB010000041.1:0-14901 GCA_050741415.1 Burkholderiales bacterium
CACCGCCGCCGCCAGCAGCGCGAGCGCGAGCGCCTCGCGCCCGTTCAGGTCGCTCATCTTCGCGACGTTGGCGTTCGCGACCGCGCCGAAGATGACGCGCTTGTAGAGCCAGAGCGTGTATCCCGCAGCCCAGATCAGGGTGCTGGCGGCCGCGAAGGCGATCCAGAAACTGACGCTCATCGATCCCATGATGACCATGAACTCGCCCACGAAGCCGCTGGTCGCCGGCAGCCCCACGTTCGCCATCGCGAACAGCATCATGAGCGAGGCGAATTTCGGCATCGTGTTCGCCACCCCGCCGTAATCCGCGATGCGGCGGGTGTGCATGCGGTCGTACATCACGCCGATGCAAAGGAACAGGGCGGCCGAGATGAAGCCGTGCGAGATCATCTGCACCAGGCCGCCTTCCACGCCCAGCGCATTGAAGATGAAGAAGCCGAGCGTGACGAAGCCCATGTGCGCCACCGACGAATAGGCGATCAGCTTCTTCATGTCGGTCTGCACCAGCGCCACCAGGCCGACGTACACGATCGCGATCAGCGACAGCGCGATCATGAGCCAGGCCAGCTGGCGCGAAGCGTCGGGCAGGATCGGCAGCGAGAAGCGCACGAAGCTGTAGCCTCCCAGCTTCAGCATGATCGCCGCCAGCACGATCGAGCCGCCGGTCGGCGCTTCGACGTGCGCATCCGGCAGCCAGGTGTGCACCGGCCACATCGGCAGCTTGACCGCGAAGGAGAGCAGGAAGCCGAAGAAGAGCAGTTCCTGCGTGCCGAGCGGCAGCGGCAGGTTGTGCCAGTCGAGGATCTCGAAGCTGCCGCCGGACTTGCTGTACAGGTAGATCAGCGAGACCAGCAGCAGGAGCGAGCCGCCCAGGGTGTAGAGGAAGAACTTCATCGCCGCGTAAACGCGGTTGGGACCGCCCCAGACGCCGATGATGATGAACATCGGGATCAGGGTGGCCTCGAAGAAGACGTAGAACAGCATCCCGTCGAGCGCGGCGAAAACGCCGTTCATCAGTCCCGACAGGATCAGGAACGAGGCGTAGTACTGCGCCACGCGGCTCTGCACCACCGACCAGCCGGCGATCACGACCAGGATGGTGATGAAGCTGTTGAGCAGCACGAACAGCACGCTGATGCCGTCCACCCCGAGGTGGTAGTTGACGTTGTAGCGCTCGATCCACGGCAGGTTCTGCACGAACTGCATGCCCGGGTTGTGCAGGTCGAAGCCGGTGTAGAGCGGGATCGTGATCGCAAACCCGACCAGCGCTCCGATCAGCGCGATCCAGCGCTGCGCCGGCGCGTTGCGCTCCCCGCCTGCGGCGAGCACCAGCAGCCCGGCGGCGATCGGAATCCAGATTGCGAGGGAAAGCAGGTGGGAGTTCACGAATGTCCGTTCACGTGCGCAGGAAGAAGTACGTGAGCAGCACGACCCCGATCAGCATCGTGAACGCGTACTGATAGACCAGCCCGGACTGGAACAGCTTCGCCAGCGAAGCGAACCAGCCGACCAGGCGCGCCGAGCCGTTGACCAGCACGCCGTCGATCACTGCCCCGTCGCCGCCCTTCCACAGGCCGGTGCCGAGCAGCCGCGTGCCGCGCATGAACAGCCACTCGTAGAGCTCGTCGAAGCCGAACTTGCGATCGACCAGGGCGTAGACCGGGCCGAACGCGAGCGCGATCTTTTTCGGCAGGTCGGTGCGCACGAGGTAGAGGTAGCCCGCCAGGCCCGCGCCGGCGAGGCCGAACCAGGTCGGCGCCGCGAAGATGCCGTGCAGCATGAAGCCCCAGGCGCCGTGAAACTGCTCGTGAAAGCGCTGCACGATGCTCGAGCCGAAATAGTCCCCGAACACGATCGGGCCGATCCACCAGCCGGCGGCGAGCGACGGGATTGCGAGCAGCACCAGCGGCAGCGTCACGACCCAGGGCGACTCGCGCAGCTGCGCGCGCGTATGCGCGTCCATGCGCGGCTCGCCGTGGAAAGCGTAGAACACGAGGCGGAAGGTGTACAGCCCGCCGAAGAAGACCCCGAGCAGCAGCGCCGCGTAGGCGAAGCCCGCGCCGGGCGTGTGCGAAGCCTGCACCGCCTCCAGGATCGCGTCCTTGGAGAAGAAGCCGGCGAACGGCGGAATGCCCGCGTTGGCGAGCGAGCCGATCAGCACGGTCAGGTAGGTGATCGGCATGTATTTTCGCAGGCCGCCCATGCGCCGCATGTCCTGCTCGTGGTGCAGCGCGATGATCACCGAGCCGGCGCCGAGGAACAGCAGCGCCTTGAAAAAGGCGTGCGTCATGAGGTGGAAGATGCCGGCCGAGTAGGCCGAGGCGCCGAGCGCCACCGTCATGTAGCCCAGCTGCGACAGGGTGGAATACGCGATCACGCGCTTGATGTCGTACTGGGTCACCGCAACGATGGCCATGAACAGCGCCGTGATGGCGCCGATCAGCATCACGACCGAGAGCGCGGTCTGCGACAGCTCGTACAGCGGCGACATGCGCGCCACCATGAAGATGCCCGCGGTCACCATGGTCGCGGCGTGGATCAGGGCCGAGATCGGCGTCGGGCCTTCCATCGAGTCCGGCAGCCAGACGTGGAGCGGGAACTGCGCGCTCTTGCCCATCGCGCCGACGAACAGCAGGATGCAGATCAGGGTCATGGCGGAAGCCGCGCCCGGCGCCTGCGAAAACACCGCCGCGTAATCGAGCGTGCCGAAGTGCGCCAGGACCAGCGCGATGCCGAGCAGGAAGCCGAAGTCCCCCACCCGGTTCACCACGAAAGCCTTCAGGCTGGCGTAGATCGCGCTCGGCCGCGTGTACCAGAAGCCGATCAGCAGGTAGGACATCAGGCCGACCGCTTCCCAGCCGAAGTAGAGCTGCAGGAAATTGTTGCTCATGACCAGCATCAGCATCGAGAAGGTGAAGAGCGAGATATAGGAGAAAAAACGCTGGTAGCCCGGGTCGTCGGCCATGTAGCCGACGGTGTAGACGTGCACCATGAGCGAGACGAAGGTCACCACCACCATCATCAGCGCGCTCAGGCGATCGATCAGGAATCCGATCTCGATCCGGGTCGAGCCGCTGCTGAGCCAGGTGTACACGCTGCCGTTGAAGCCGTGGCCCGCCATCACGTCGGCGAAGACCGCGCACGAGGCGGCGAATGAGATCGCCACCGACAGGATCGTGACCCAGTGCGCGCCTGCGCGCCCGATCGCGCGCCCGAACAGGCCGGCGACGAGCGCGCCCGCAAGCGGCGCCAGAGGAACGATCAGGTAGAGGGCTTTCATCGTGATCATGTGTGATTTTCCGGGCCGCGGTCCCGCTCACCCCTTGAGGGAATCGATGTCCTCGACGTCGATCGTGTTGAGATTGCGGAACAGCACCACCAGGATCGCCAGGCCGATCGCGGACTCGGCGGCGGCGACGGTGAGGATGAAGAACACGAACACCTGCCCCGCGATATCGCCCAGGTAGTGGGAAAACGCGATGAAGTTCAGGTTCACCGCGAGCAGCATGAGCTCGATCGCCATCAGCAGGATGATGATGTTGCGCCGGTTGAGGAAGATGCCCACGACGCTGATCGAAAACAGCACCGCGCCGAGCACCAGGTAATGGTTGAGGGTAAGCGGACCCATCATTCGTCCGTTTCCGAGGGCATGGACACCAGCCGCACGCGGTCCTCGCGCCGCACTTTCACCTGCTCGGAGGGGTTCTGGTAGTGGCTGTCCTTGCGCCGGCGCAGGGTCAGGGCGATGGCTGCGATGATCGCCACCAGCAGGATCACGGCGGAGACCTCGAACGCGTAGGCGTACTGGGTGTACACGACCAGGCCGAGCTCCCTGGTGTTGCTGTAGCCCGGGCCGGGCTCGGGCGCGGGCGCGGCCTCGAACACCTGGCGCGCCAGCAGCGCGACCATCTCGAACACCATGATCCCGCCTACCACGACGGCGAGCGGCAGGTTGCGCCAGAAGCCTTGGCGCAGGCGCTCGATATTGACGTCGAGCATCATCACCACGAACAGGAACAGGACCATGACCGCGCCGACGTACACCAGCACCAGCGCGATGGCGAGAAACTCCGCCCGCAGCAGCAGCCAGATGCCCGCCGCGGTGAAGAACGACAGCACCAGGAACATGGCGCTGTGCACCGGGTTGCGCGCGGTGATCACGCGCAGCGCGGCCAGCAGCAGGATCGCCGAAAAGGCGTAGAAAAGGACGGTTTCGAACATTCGTTCTTGTTGCTTATCGGTAGGCGGCGTCGGCCGCGCGGTCGCGCGCGATTTCTTCCTCGTAGCGATCGCCGACCGCGAGCAGCATCGGCTTGGTGTAGTAGAGATCTCCGCGCTGCTCGCCGTGGAACTCGAACACGCGCGTTTCCACGATCGCGTCCACCGGGCAGGATTCCTCGCAGAAGCCGCAGTAGATGCACTTGATCAGGTCGATGTCGTAGCGCGTGGTACGGCGCGTGCCGTCGGCGCGCTGCTCGGACTCGATGTGGATCGCCAGCGCCGGGCAGATCGCCTCGCACAGCTTGCACGCGATGCAGCGCTCCTCGCCGTTCGGGTAGCGGCGCAGCGCGTGCAGGCCGCGAAAGCGCGGGCTCTGCGGGGTCTTCTCCTCCGGGAACTGGACCGTGATCTTGCGCGCGAAAGCGTAGCGCCCGGTGAGCATCAGCCCGCGCACGAGCTCGATCAGCAGGAAAGACTTGAAGAATTCGACGATGCGTCTCATGTCGCTCCCTGGCTCCAGATGTTCCAGGGCGTCTGCATCCACACCCCGATCACCGCCAGCCAGACGAGCGTCATCGGGATGAAGACCTTCCAGCCCAGGCGCATGATCTGATCGTAGCGGTAGCGCGGGAACGTGGCGCGGAACCACAGGAACATCGAAACGATGACGAACACCTTGAGCAGCAGCCAGGCGAACGGCGGCACCGCGTTGAACAGCGCCGAGTCGATCGGCGCCTGCCAGCCGCCGAAGAACATCACGGCCGTCAGCGTGCTGATCAGGATCATGTTCATGTATTCGGCGAGGAAGAACAGCGCGAAGGCCATGCCCGAGTACTCGACCATGTGCCCGGCGACGATTTCCGACTCGCCTTCGACCACGTCGAACGGCAGGCGGTTGGTCTCCGCCACGCCGGAGACGAAGTACACCACCAGGATCGGCAGCAGCGGCAGCCAGTTCCAGGACAGGAAATTGATGCCCATGGTCGCGAACGTGCCGCGCCCCTGCGCGCCCACGATGTCGGACAGGTTGAGGCTGCCCGAAACCATCAGCACCACCACCAGCGCGAAGCCCATCGCGATCTCGTACGACACCATCTGCGCCGCCGAGCGCATCGCGCCCAGGAAGGCATACTTCGAGTTCGATGCCCAGCCGGCGATGATCACGCCGTAGACCCCCATCGAGGTCAGCGCCATCAGGTACAGCAGTCCGGCGTTGACGTTCGCCAGCACGACCTCGGGCGCGAACGGCACCACCGCCCATGCGGCCAGCGCCGGGGCAATCATCAGGATCGGGCCGAGGATGAACAGGCCCCGGTCGGCGTTGCTGGGGACGATGATCTCCTTCAGCAGCAGCTTCAATCCGTCCGCGATCGGCTGCAGCAACCCGGCCGGACCGACCCGGTTGGGACCGAGACGGATCTGCATCCAGCCGATCAGCTTGCGCTCCCACAAGGTCAGGTAGGCCACGCACAGCAGCAAGGGCACGACGATCGCGACGATCAGCGCGAGGTTCCACGCGGTGTCGATGATTGCCGTGCGCCAGTCCATCTAGGCCGCCTTCTCGTCGGCCGGCTTCTCGAGCGTCACGCTGCCGAACATCGCGCCCAGCCCCGCGGTCGAGGGGTGCGCCGCGGCGACCCGCACGCATTCGTCCGGCAGCGAGTCGTCCAGCGCCGCCGCGAGCCGCGCCTCGCCGCTTCCCTGGCGCACGCGCAGCGGCTGGCCGGCGGCGACGCCGAGGCGCGCCATGAGCCTGGAGTTCATCCACGCGCGCGGCGGCTGAGCGTCGCGCGTCTTCTGCAGCGCCGGTGCGCGCCGCACCAGCGGGTCGGCGAAGTAGATCGGCACCTCGGCGATGCGCTGCACGCCCGCGGGTCCGGCTGGCAAAGGTTTCGGCTGAATCGAAATCTCATTTGAGAGCCGTGCCGCGATGTCCTTTCCGCGCAGGCATTCCTCGCGCACCTGCTCGCAGCTGTCGTACTCGAAGCCCGGCACGCCGAGCAGGGTGCCGAGCACGCGCAGCACCTTCCAGGCCGGGCGCGCCTCGCCCAGCGGGCGCACCGCGGCGTGGAAAGTCTGCAGCCGGCCCTCGGTGCTGACGTAGCTGCCCGGCGTCTCGCTGAACGGCGCGATCGGCAGCATCGCGTGCGCGTACTCCGCCGCCGCCGCGCTCCTGAACGCCGACAGCGCGACCACGAACCGCGCCCCGCGCAGCGCGCCGAGCGCGGCCTGCGGGTCGGCGCAGTCGAGCTCGGGCTCGGCATGCAACAGCACATAGGCCTGGCGCGGCCTGGCGAGCAGTTCGGCCGCGTTGCCGCCCGCGGGCAGGCCGGCGATATAGCCGCCGACCGAGTTCGCCGCCTCGCCCAGGAAGCCGAGCTTGACCCCCAGGCCCGCCGCCGCGGCGTGGATGCGCGCCGCCTCGGGGTGCTGCTGCGCAAAGTTGCCGAGCAGCACCGCCGCGTTCTTGCCTGCATTCAGCATATCCCTGAAACCCGGAACCGCATCGGGCAGTTCCGCCGGCGCGACGATCTTCTTGCTCGCAATCGGCATCAGCCAGTCGTCGTCGACCGAATGCAGGACGTGGATCTGCGTTCCGCGCTTGGCCGCCTGGCGCAGCCGGTGCGCGATGAGCGGGTGGTCCTTGCGCAGGAACGACCCCACCACCAGCACCCGGTCGAGCGTGCCCAGCTCCGCCAGCGGCATCCCGAGCCAGGGCGCCCCGCCGCTGCCGTCGGCCGAAAAATCCGCCTGGCGCAGACGGAAATCCGCGCCCCCGCCCAGGCCGCGCGCGAGGCGCCCGAGCAGGTAGAGCTCCTCGAGCGTGCCCTGCGGCGCGGCGAGCGCGCCGAGGTCGGCGCCGGCGGCCTTGAGCCCGGCGCAGACCGCATCGAGCGCGGTTTCCCAGTCCGTCTCCTGCCAGCGCCCGTCGCGCTTGAGCATCGGCCGGGCGAGGCGCTGGTCGCTGTTGAGCGCCTCGTAGGAATAGCGGTCCTTGTCCGACAGCCAGCACTCGTTGATCGCCTCGTTCTCGAGCGGCAGCACGCGCATGACCCGGTTCAGCTTGGTCTGCACCACCAGGTTCGAGCCGAGGCCGTCGTGGGGCGAAACCGACTTGCGCCGGTCCAGCTCCCAGGTGCGCGCGCTGTAGCGAAACGGCTTGGACGTAAGCGCGCCGACCGGGCACAGGTCGATCATGTTGCCCGAGAGCTCCGAGTCGACCGTCTGGCCGACGAAGGCCACGATTTCGGCGTGCTCGCTGCGGTTGATCATGCCGAGCTCCATCACCCCGGCGATCTCCTGGCCGAAGCGGATGCAGCGCGTGCACTGGATGCAGCGCGTCATCTCCTCGCCGCCCACCAGCGGACCGAAGTCCTTGTGCAGCACGACGCGCTTTTCTTCGGTGTAGCGCGAGCCGCTCCGGCCGTAGCCGACCGCCAGGTCCTGCAGCTGGCACTCGCCGCCCTGGTCGCAGATCGGGCAATCCAGCGGATGATTGATGAGCAGGAACTCCATCACCCCGTTCTGCGCCTTCTTGGCCACCGGAGAACGGGTCCAGACCTTCATGCCGTCGGCGGCCGGCGTGGCGCAGGCGGGCAGCGGCTTGGGCGCCTTCTCGACCTCGACCAGGCACATGCGGCAGTTGGCCGCGATGGAAAGCTTCCTGTGGTAGCAGAAGTGCGGGATGTAGATGCCGAGCTGGTTCGCCCCGTCCATCACCGTGGCGCCCGCCGCCACCTCGACCTGCCTGCCGTCGACCTCGAGCTTCGGCATCTCAGGCCGCCTTCTCGATCGCGGGGGGGGCGTACGCGCCGGAGCGCCCCCATCTGGGTTCGATCTCACCCTGCACCAGGCAGCGCTTGTGCGCGATGTGGTGCTCGAACTCGGCGCGGAAGTGCTTGATGAAGCTCTTGACCGGCAGCGCGGCCGCGTCGCCCAGGGCGCAGATGGTGCGGCCCATGATGTTGTCGGCGACGTCGTCCAGCAGCGCGAGGTCTTCCATCCGCCCGCGGCCGGTCTCGATCCGGTTCACCACCCGGTAGAGCCATCCCGTGCCCTCGCGGCAAGGCGTGCACTGGCCGCAGGATTCTTCGAAATAGAAGTACGACAGGCGCTCGAGCGCACGCACCATGCAGGTCGTCTCGTCCATCACGATCACGCCGCCGGAGCCGAGCATCGAGCCCGCCTTGGCGATCGAGTCGTAGTCCATGTCGGTGGCCAGCATGATTTCGGCCGGCAGCACCGGCATCGACGAGCCGCCCGGGATCACGGCCTTCAGCTTCCTGCCGCCGCGCACCCCGCCCGCCATCTCGAGCAGCTTGGCGAACGGCGTGCCGAGCCTGACCTCGTAGTTGCCCGGGCGGTTGACGTGGCCGGTGACGGAGAAGAGCTTGGTGCCGCCGTTGTTCGGCCGGCCCAGCGCAAGGAAGGCGTCGGCGCCGTGGTTCAGGATCCACGGCACCGCGGCGAAGGTCTCGGTGTTGTTGATCGTGGTCGGCCGGCCGTAGACGCCGAAGCTGGCCGGGAACGGCGGCTTGAAGCGCGGCAATCCCTTCTTGCCCTCGAGCGACTCGAGCAGCGCAGTCTCCTCGCCGCAGATGTAGGCGCCGTAGCCCGGATGCGCGTGCAGCTCGAAGCTGAACTCCGAGCCGAGGATGTTTTTGCCGAGAACCCCCGCCCGGCGCGCTTCTTCCAGCGCCTGCTCGAACTGCTCGTACTCGACCCAGATCTCGCCGTGGATGTAGTTGTAGCCGGTTGCGGCGCCCATCGCGTAGCCGCCGATGATCATGCCCTCGATGACCATGTGCGGGTTGTAGCGCAGCAGGTCGCGGTCCTTGCAGGTGCCGGGCTCGCCTTCGTCGGAATTGCACACCACGTACTTTTCGCCCGTGACCTGCTTCGGCATGAAGGACCACTTCAGGCCGGTCGGAAAGCCGGCGCCGCCGCGGCCGCGCAGGGCCGATTTCTTCAGCTCGGCGATCACCTGCTCGGGCGGAACCTTCTCGCGCAGCAGCTTCTTCAGCGCGCCGTAGCCGCCGCGCTTCTCGTAGTCGGCCAGGCGCCAGTTGGCCCCGTCGAGGCCGGCCATCAGGATTGCGTCGGGTCCGTAATCGAGCATCTCAGTCCTTTGCGGCCAGCTCGTCGATCAGCGCGTCGAGCTTTTCCCGGGACATGTAGTCGCACATGCGCTTGTTGTTGACCAGCACCACGGGCGCCATGGCGCAGGCGCCCATGCATTCGCTTTCGCGCAGCGTGAACTTGCCGTCGGGCGTGGTCTCGTTGAAATCGATGCCGAGCCTCTGCTTGAGGTAGTCGGCAGCCTCGAGCGATCCCTGCAGGCCGCAGGGCAGGCAGGTGCAGAGCGTGAGCTTGTGCCTGGCCGTCGGCTCGAGGTTGTACATGCCGTAGAAGCTCGCGACTTCGTACACCGCGACCGGCGCCATGCCGAGATAGCTCGCGACGAAGTCCATGGTCACGGGCGCGAGCCAGCCCTGCTCGTCCTGCGCGACGATCAGCGCCGCCACGACTGCCGAGCGCTTCTGTTCGGCGGGATACTTGGCGATCTCGCGGTCGATCTTCTTGAGTGCGGCGGGAGAAAGCATCAGCGGAAGCTCATCGGTCGATCTCGCCGAAAACGATATCCATGGTGCTGATGATCGCCACCGCGTCGGGCAGCATGTGGCCGGAGGCCATCTCGTTCATCGCCGACAGATGCGTGAACCCGGGGGAGTGCAGCTTCATGCGGTAGGGCTTGTTCGCTCCGTCGGAGACGAAGTACACGCCGAACTCGCCCTTCGGGCCTTCGACCCCGGCGTAGGCTTCGCCCTCGGGCACGTGCATGCCCTCGCTGAAGAGCTTGAAGTGGTGGATCAGGTCCTCCATGTTGGTCTTCATGTCGACCCGCGAAGGCGGCGCGATCTTGTTGTTGTCCACGATCACCGGCCCGGGGTTGCCGCGCAGCCAGTCGATGCACTGCTTGATGATGCGGTTCGATTCGCGCATTTCCTCGATCCGCACCAGGTAGCGGTCGTAGGTGTCGCCGTTCCTGCCCAGCGGGATGTCGAATTCGAGCCGGTCGTAGACCTCGTAGGGCTGCTTCTTGCGGATGTCCCAGGCGATGCCCGAGCCGCGCAGCATCGGTCCGGTGAACCCGAGCGCGAGCGCGCGCTCGGGCGACACCACTCCGATCCCCACCGTGCGCTGCTTCCAGATCCGGTTATCGGTCAGCAGCGTTTCGTACTCGTCTACGTAGCCGGGAAAGCGCTCGGTGAAGTCCTCGATGAAATCGAGCAGCGAGCCCTGCCGGTTGCGGTTCAACTCCTTCAGGTCGCGCTCGCTGCGAAAGCGCGACGGCTGGTACTGCGGCATCGCGTCGGGCAGGTCGCGGTAGACCCCGCCTGGGCGGTAGTAGGCGGCATGCATGCGCGCGCCGGAGACGGCCTCGTAGCAGTCGAGCAGGTCCTCGCGCTCGCGGAAGCAGTACAGGAAGACCGTCATCGCGCCGAGGTCGAGGCCCAGGGAAGCCAGTCCGAGCAGGTGGTTCAGGATGCGCGTGATCTCGTCGAACATGACGCGGATGTACTGCGCGCGGATCGGCACCTGGATGCCCAGCAGCTTCTCGAGCGAAAGGCAGAACGCGTGCTCGTTGCACATCATCGAAACGTAGTCGAGCCGGTCCATGTACGGCAGCGACTGGATGTACATGCGCGATTCGGCCAGCTTCTCGGTCGCGCGGTGCAGCAGGCCGATGTGCGGGTCGGCGCGCTGCACCACCTCGCCGTCCATCTCGAGCACCAGCCGCAGCACGCCGTGCGCCGCCGGGTGCTGGGGGCCGAAGTTGATCGTATAGTTGCGGATCTCCGGCACTAGCGCGGCTCCTCGCCGTAGTGCTCCTCGCGCACGACGCGCGGCGTGATCTCGCGCGGCTCGATCGTGACCGGCTGGTAGATGACCCGCTGCTGCTCCGGGTCGTAGCGCATCTCGACATAGCCCGAGACCGGGAAATCCTTGCGGAACGGATGGCCGATGAAGCCGTAGTCGGTCAGGATGCGGCGCAGGTCCGGATGCCCTTCGAACACGATGCCGAACAGGTCGAAGGCCTCGCGCTCGTACCAATTCACGACCGGCCAGACGTCGATCACCGAATCGAGCGTGGGTAAGTCGTCGTGCGGACAGAACACGCGCACTCTCAAGCGCCAGTTCCTGCTCACCGACAGCAGGTGCAGCACCGCCGCGAAGCGTTCGCGCTCCCAGGGCTGCGCGCCGTAGGTCGAGTAGTCGATGCCGCACAGGTCGATCAGCTGCTCGAAGCACAGCTCGGGGTGATCGCGCAGCGCGAGCGCGAGCGCGTGGTAGTCGGCGGCGCCGACCTCGAGCGTGATCTCGCCCAGCCGCTCGGCGAGCTTCACTTGCCTGCCCTGGAGCGCCTCCTGCAGGGCGTCGTACAGCCTTTGCAGTCGCGGGCTCATCTGGCGATGGTGTTGGTGCGCTTGATCTTGTTCTGCAGCTGCACCAGGCCGTAGAGCAGCGCCTCGGCGGTCGGCGGGCAGCCCGGCACGTAGACGTCGACCGGGACGATGCGGTCGCAGCCGCGCACCACCGAGTAGGAGTAGTGATAGTAGCCGCCGCCGTTGGCGCACGAGCCCATCGACACGACCCAGCGCGGCTCGGGCATCTGGTCGTAGACCTTGCGCAGGGCGGGCGCCATCTTGTTGCACAGCGTTCCGGCGACGATCATCAGGTCGGACTGGCGCGGGCTGGGACGGAACACGATGCCGAAGCGGTCCAGGTCGTAGCGCGCTGCGCCCGCGTGCATCATCTCGACCGCGCAGCAGGCCAGGCCGAAGGTCATCGGCCAGAGCGACCCGGTGCGGGTCCAGTTGATCAGCTTGTCCGCCGTAGTGGTGACGAATCCCTGCTGCAGGACGCCTTCTATTCCCATTCCAGCGCTCCTTTCTTCCATTCGTAGATGAATCCGACCACCAGGATGCCGAGGAAGATCATCATCGACAGGAAGCCGAACAGCCCGATCTGGTTGATCACCACCGCCCAGGGAAACAGGAACGCGATCTCCAGGTCGAACAGGATGAACAGGATCGCGACCAGGTAGTAGCGCACGTCGAACTTCATGCGCGCGTCTTCGAATGCCTCGAAGCCGCATTCGTAGGGCGAATTCTTCTCCGCGTCGGGCCGATGGACTCCGAGCAGCGCGCCCAACCCCATCGGCAGCACGCCGATCGCGAGGCCGACCAGGATGAACAGCAGAACCGGAAAATATTCGCTCAGCATCTTGCAGTGTTGCGTACTTACTCAGTTGGTTGCGCGCCAGCCGGAAAGTTCCCGCTGGCGCGTGCATCTGGTGCCCACGAGCAGACTCGAACTGCTACGGCTGTTTAGGCCACTAGCCCCTCAAGCTAGCGTGTCTACCAATTTCACCACGTGGGCCAGGAATTCAAGCCTTGAATTATCCTCCAATCGAAAGGCCCGCTCAGTTCGGGACCTCCTTCGCCTTCGAGCCGTCGCTCTGGGCCGGCGCGGCGGGCGCCGCGGGCGCCGCGGGCTTGGGCGTCAGCGCCGGCTTGGGCGGCGCAGGCAACTGCTTGATCGACTCCATCACGCCGCCCGAGGCCTGCGGCTGGTGAGTGGCGAAGTAGGACAGGCTGAGGCTCGAGAGAAAGAAGATCGTCGCGAGCACCGCTGTCAGGCGCGACAGGAAGTTCGCCGAGCCCGTGGCGCCGAACAGGCTGGCGGACGAACCGCCGCCGAAGCCCGATCCCATGTCCGCCCCCTTGCCGTGCTGAAGCAGCACCAGCCCGATGATGCCGAAGGCGAGCAGGATGTGCAGCATGATGATTATTCTGGTCCAGAATTCCATATTCATCCTCTAGATTCCGCAGCCCGGACGATCTCAAGGAAATCGTCCGCCACCAGCGATGCTCCGCCGATCAGCCCGCCGTCGATGTCGGGCATCGCAAACAGCGCCTTCGCATTCGCCGGCTTGACGCTGCCGCCGTACAGAATGCGAAGCTGCGCGGCGCCTTCCCGGTTTCGCGCAGCGATCCGGCCGCGCACGAACGCATGCACCGCCTGCGCCTGCTCCGGGGTCGCATTGCGCCCGGTGCCGATCGCCCAAACAGGCTCGTACGCCAGCACCGACTTCGCCAGCGCCGCGCCCCCCGCCTTCTCGAGCACCGCATCGAGCTGGCGCGCGACAGCGCTCTCGGTGCGTCCCGCGTCGCGCTCCTCGAGCGTCTCGCCAAGGCACAGGATCGGCGTCACGCCGGCCGCCTGGGCCGCGACAAATTTCGCCGCGACCTGGGCATCGATCTCGCCGAAGATCTGGCGCCGCTCCGAATGACCGACCAGCACGTAGCGGCAATCGAACTCCGCCAGCATTGCGCCGGAAACCTCGCCCGTGTACGCGCCTTGCGCGTGCTCGCTCACGTTCTGCGCCGCGCAGGCCACTTTGGTGCGCGCCAGCTGGACCGCGGCTTCGGCGAGGTAGGGATACGGCACGCACACCGCGCACTCGACGCCCGAAATTCCGCTCATGCCCCTGGTGACGGCGTCCAGCAATGCCCAGCTCGACGCCCGGTTGCCGTGCATTTTCCAGTTGCCGGCGACCAGCCGAGCGCGCATTCCGAATCCGATCCCAAAAACCGTGGAATTCTACCGTGCGCGGGTCGGCAGGGTCAACGAAGAAGCTCGCGCGCGATCAATGCGTTGCGGCGGAACTCAGCCCGCACGAGCCCTAGCGCACCACGCGGTCGATGCTCAGCTCGAGTCCGCTTGCGCCGGGCGCCGCCCGTGCGCTCGCAGCTTCGAGATCGCCGGGCCGGGGCAGCGCATTGCCCGACTTCGAAATGCGCGCACCGACCACGACCTCGCTCTGGCCCGAGAGCTTGTTCCCCGCCGCCATCGCCTGGCTGTCGTCGAGGCGGAACGCGTACGGCAGCTGCGAGGCCGCCACGCGCAGGATCGCCACCGGCATGCGCGCGCCCCTGGCCGGGCGCGCGAACACGAACAGGGTGTCGCCCGGCTCGACCTGCGAAGCGAGGCCCGGGGCGAGCTTTACCACGCCCGAAATTACTTTCGAATTTGCGGATTCTTTCGAGTTTACGGATGTTTCAATTTTTTCATCGGCAGGTGCCGGAAGATTTCCCGCCTTGCGGGCCTCTTCGATGCTGCTCTCGACCGCGCGCCTGAAGTCCGATCCGGGCGCGATCTGCGGCAGACTGCGCTCCCAGTAGCCCACCGCCTGCGCATAGTTTTTCTGCGCGAACTCGGCGCTGCCGGCGAGCGCGAGCAGCCTGACGTTGTTCGGGTCGGCCTTGAGTCCGCGCTGAACGATCTCCATCGGCTCGCCGGCCAGGTTGCCGCCGCGCGCCATCGCCAGCGCGTCGGCGTAGTCCGCGAGCAGGTTGGCGTCGCCACCCGTCAGCGCGACCGCGTGCGCATAGGCGTCAGCCGACTCCTGGTAGCGCCCGAGCACGGCATAGGAGCGCCCGAGCAAGGTCCAGCCGGTGGCATCGTCCGGGCTCTGCTTCAGGCGCTGGGCGAGCTTGTCCACCATCTCGGCGACCTGCGCCGGCGTGATCGAAGGTCCCTCCTGCCGCAGCACGGGATTCAGCGCCTGGAGGTCGCCGAACTTGAGATAGCCCAGCACCGCGACCAGCGGCA